>NZ_JAGUUD010000030.1:0-68974 GCF_020177535.1 Paraburkholderia sp. XV
GGCAAAGAAAAGTAGGTGCCGCCCCGCACAGGGGCGACGCGTGAAGTGAGCTAACAAAACGCGGATGCCAGCGAAAAAGCAAAAGCAAAAAAAGCAGAGGCAAAAAGCAAAAAGCAAAAGCAAAGGCAAAAACAAAAGCAAAACCCGACCACCGCGCCGCAAACGTGTATAACCGTTTAAACAGCGCCCCCGCACTAATGCAGCATGCATAAACACTCAGCGAATCGCGCCGCATGCGCCACCGGCCTCGAACGGAGTTGCTCACGATGAACGCCAGCCAAGACCGCCAGATCGACACCAACGACACCAACGACGCCGCCACCCAACTTACCCGCGAGCGCCTGGCAAACGCCCGTTTGCGAAAACTGATCGACGCACATTCCAGAATCGCCGCTGCAAAACTCGACCTTGACCGCTTTCTGTCGCTCGTCACCGACTCGCTGCTCGAACTCGTGCCTGCCGCACATGGCTCCGTCGTCGAATGGGTCGATGGCGACGAAATGGTCTATCGCGCGTGCAGCGGCACCATCGCGCACCACATCGGCTTGCGCCTCAAGCGCGACGGCAGCCTGTCGGGACTCTGCTCGGTCGAAAAGCATCTGCTGTACAGCAGCGACACATCGGACGATCCGCGCGTCGACGCCGCCGCGTGCAAGCGCGTGGGCGCGACGTCGATGGTCGTCGCGCCGCTGCTCTATCAGTCGGAAGTGGCGGGCGTCGTGAAGCTGATGGCGAGCCGCACCGACGCCTTTTCCGCCGACGACATCGAAACGCTCGAACGGATCACCTCGCTCGTCGCGTCAGGCATGGCGCATCAACGCGTGTTCGCGGAGAACCGCGCGCTGATCGAACAGAACACCATCACGATCGCCCGGCTGCGTACCGAGATCAGCCTGCGCGAAGCCGCCGACAGCAAGCTCGAAGCATCGCTGCGCCGCCGCCGTCTGGTGCTCGACACGACGCACGACGCGTTCGTGTGCACCGACGCCGACGGCGTCATCATCGAATGGAACGATGCCGCAACGCGCACCTTCGGCTATGCGCGCGACGCGATGATGGGACGCCCGATGCTCGACGCGCTGTTCCCGGCGCGCTGCAAGGCGCACTATGCCGAACTGGACGTGTTCAACAGCGCACCGGAACAGAGCGTGGATGCACCCTTGCATCGAAGCCGCACCGAACTGGTCGCGCAGCGCATCGACGGCAGCGAGTTTCCGGCTGAACTGTCCGTGTGCCCCGTGCAGTTCGACGGACATACCGAACTCGCCTATTTCATTCGCGACGTCACCGAGCGCTTCAACGCACGCGAACTCGACAAGCGCTTTCGCGTGCTGGTCGACGCGATCAAGGACTATGCGATCACGATGCTCGACGCCCAAGGTCACATCATGACGTGGAGCGCGGGCTCGACGCAGGTGATGGGCTACCTGCCGCATGAAGTAATCGGCCAGCCGGCTTCCCTCTTCTACACGCCCGAAGACATCGCGACGGGCCGGCCGCAACGCGATCTCGAACTCGCCGCGCGCGAAGGCCGCGTCGAAATGGAAGAGTGGCGCGTGCGCAAGAACGGCACGATCTTCTGGGCCAACATCATCACGACGGCACTGCGCGATCCGAACGGCGCGCTGCAAGGCTTCGCGAAGATCACACGCGACATGTCGCGGCGCCGGCGCCTCGAAGAACTCGAAGCGTCGAGCCAGCGCATGAGCCAGTTCCTCGCGCTGCTCGGCCACGAACTGCGCAATCCTCTCGCGCCGCTACGCAATGCCGTCAGCATGCTGCAACTGAAGACGGCCGATCACCAGGCTTTCGTGCCCGAGCATGAGCTGATCGACCGGCAGTTGTCACATCTGACGCGCCTCGTCGACGATCTGCTCGACGCCGGACGTGTGACCCTCGGACGCGTGCAGATCGAGCCGAAGCCAGTGTCGATGCAGGCCATCGCGCAACTGAGCATCGAAGGCAGCGCGCCGTTGCTCGCGGCGCGCAACCAGACACTCGATGTGATGCTGCCCGACACGCCGATGACGATCGAAGGCGATCTCACGCGGATGGTGCAGGTCGTGCAGAACCTGCTGAACAACGCATCGAAATTCAGTCCGGCAGGCGCGTCGATCAGCTTGCAGGTGTTTCGCTCGGGCCGTCTGCTCGCGATCCGCATCCACGATTCCGGGCGCGGCATCGATCCCGATGCGATCGACGCGATCTTCAATCTGTTCGTGCAGGAAACGCCAACTGAAGAACAGGCCGACAAGAGCGGTCTCGGCATCGGGCTGACGCTGGCGCGCGCCATCGTCGATCTGCACGGCGGTCATATCGAAGCGCACAGCGAAGGCCGCGGCAAAGGCAGCGTGTTCACCGTGTGGCTGCCCGAGTTCAGTGATGCGATCGCCGCCGAAACCGTGCGCGAGGACGAGCCTGCGCCCTCGCAACCCGTCGATCTGAAGGTGATGGTGGTCGACGACAACGTCGATTCCGCTGACAGCATGGCGACGCTCGTGCAGGTGCTCGGCCACGAAGCGCACGCGGTATATGACGGCGCGGCCGCCATCGAGCTGGCGCAGACGCTGCAGCCGCATCTCGTGCTGCTCGACCTGTCGATGCCGAAGATGACGGGCTTCGAAGCGTTGCCGCATATCCGCAAGGCGCTTGCGGCACCGGGCGCCGTCATCGCCGCAATGACGGGGCTCGGCACCAGTGAAGACCGCGCGAAAACCGAGGCGGCGGGCTTCGATCTGCACCTGACCAAACCCGTCGATCTCCCGGAACTGGAGAGCGTGTTGCGGATTGCCGTCGCGCACGTGCCCCACTGAGGCGCACGACCATCCTCACGCTTACTGATCCTTCCGAAAACTCAAGAAGCCAATCCTGGGGACGTTAGCGAGGACAGTCACTTCATTCGAGGATCGAACGTGGATACAGTCAACCCTGAACTCATTGCGCGGCTCGTGCGGATCAATCCTGTCGTCATCGTCAATGGCGAGACGTCGCGCTCGCTGCGTTATCACGGCAAGCGCAACGTGCGTGCGCTGATGGGCTTTCTCGGCACGCATCGCGATATGCGCGCGCTCGTCTACAGTCATTCGGCGAGCGGCCGGCAGACGTGGCTCGACGTGCAGACGGGACGCGTGTCGCAGTTGCCGGTGTTGCTGCCGAGCTGAGCGGCGCGCAACAGCGGCGGGCCGCCAGTGCGCCTGCGGATGACCGGTTACGCAGGCGTGAAGACGATCGCCCCACGGTTTTCCGCCTGGGCAAACACTCTCGTGAAGCGGTACGTCTGCCCGTCGATGCTGAGATGGTTGAGGCCCGACTGGGTCGCCACCAGGATCGCGTCCGACAGTTCACGATGAATGGTCCCGCAGCTCGCCCATTCCTCTTTGGGCGCGCTCACGTCGCCAAGATACAGCCTTGCGTCTTCGACGCCTGTGCGCAGCATGATCAGGCTGAGCGCCTTGTCGAGCGCACGCTCGAGATATTCGGATAACGTCGAGAGTGCTTCCACGTCCGGTGGGAGTCTGGCGGAGTTCGTAGTCATTTTTGCCCCGTGCTTTAGCGCGGTCGCGCCTTTACAGCATACAGCCCGCATTCTCCTCTGCACAGCCCGCGCAGTGACGCAAAAAAACCGGCACGCATTTCCAATGCGCCTGTAACCCGGGACATCCTCCGCCAGCACGTACGCCTCCCATCTTTCGCAGCGCCTGTAGAAAACGATTAACCTCCCGCACACCGATCCGCCCCGCGTAGAAAGCGTTGTCGCGCCGCATATCCCGGAAAATACGTACTAGTCAGGCAGCGATAAACCGCCTATTCTTGGAAAAACGTTTTCCAAACGTGACGGAAACATGCCCGCGCCGCCGCCCCGGCGCGACGCATCCCGCACCGGCGCTCGTCGCCGGCCATGAATAAAGACGCGGCGCGACGAGCGATGCCGCGAATGGAGACATACATGCAATCTGCCGTCGTCGGCGTCGTGCGCTCTGCCAGCCGCTTCCGCTGGACCGTCTGCGCGCTGCTATTCTTCGCGACCGTCATCAACTACATGGACCGGCAGATTCTCGGTCTGCTCGCCCCCGTGCTCCAGCACGAAATCGGCTGGACGCAGGTGCAGTACGGCCGCATCGTGATCGCCTTCTCCGCGTTCTATGCAATCGGCCTGCTGGGCTTCGGGCGCATCGTCGACTGGCTCGGCACGCGCATTTCCTACGCGGCCGCGATGCTGGTGTGGAGCATCGCCGCGATGCTGCACGCGGCCGTCGGCTCGGTAACGGGCTTCGCGATGGTGCGTGCGCTGCTCGGCATCGGCGAAGGCGGCAACTTCCCATCCGCGATCAAGACCACGGCCGAATGGTTTCCGCGCCGCGAACGCGCGCTCGCAACGGGCATCTTCAACTCGGGCGCGAACATCGGCGCGGTGTTCGCGCCCGCGATCATTCCGCCTCTCGCCGTGCTGTACGGCTGGCGCGCGGCGTTCGTGATCATCGGCGCGATCGGCATCGTGTGGCTGGCCGTGTGGCTCGTCGTCTACCGTCCCGCCGACCGCAGCGCGCAAGACGAAGCCTTCGACGATACGCGCGACGACGCCGACTCGCTCGACGCCCGCAACGCGAACGCCCCCGCGCCCGGCTGGGGCCAGTTGATCCGCAAGCGCGAAACGTGGGCGTTCCTGATCGGCAAGTTCCTGACCGACCCCGTCTGGTGGTTCTACCTGTTCTGGCTGCCGAAGTGGCTCAACGAGTCGCGCGGCATGGACATGCAGCACATCGGCTTGCCGCTCGTCGTCATCTATGCGATCACGACGGTCGGCAGCATCGGCGGGGGCTGGATTTCATCGACGCTGCTGCGCAAGGGCTGGAGCGTGAATGCCGCGCGCAAGACGGCGATGCTGATCTGCGCATGCTGCGTGCTGCCCATCGCGTTCGTGTCGCAGGTGGACAATCTGTGGGTTGCCGTCGGCATCGTCGGTCTCGCGGCGGCTGCGCACCAGGGCTGGTCGGCGAATCTGTTCACGACGGCATCCGACCTGTTCCCGCGCCGCGCGCTCGGCGCCGTGGTCGGTATCGGCGGGATGGCGGGTTCGGTCGGCGGCGTGCTGTTCTCGGAAGTGATCGGCCAGGTGCTGCAGCGTACGGGGCACTACTGGGTGCTGTTCGCGATCGGCGCGCTCGCCTACCTCGTTGCGCTCGTCGTCATGCACCTGCTGACGCCGCGCATGGCGCCCGCGAAGCTCGATGCCTGATCATGCATGCCGCGCCGCGTTGCGCGGCGCGCGTACGAACGCGAGATGCGCGAATGGCGCGAGTCGATCTTCAGCCGCGAGCGGCCGTCGACTCGCGCACGATCAGCCGCGGCTCGAACATCGAATGTCCGGCTTCCGCGTGGCCCGCGAGTCCGTCGATCAGCTTCTGCATCGCCAGTTCGCCCATTTTCTCGCTTTGAATGTCGACGGTTGTCAGGGCAGGCGCGGCGTACTCGCCATACGGCACGTTGTCGATGCCCGTCACGGAGACGTCGCGCGGCAGCTTGAAACCGAGCGACGCCGCCTCTTTCATGAAGCCGAGCGCGATCAGATCGTTGTAGCAGATCACCGCCTGCGGCCGCTGCGGCCCGAGCATCACGCGCGAGCAGGCCTGCTCGCCGGCCTGCGCGGTAGGCGCATGGGCGTCGTGCACGTCGAGCGTCAGGCCGGCTTCGTCGAGACATTCACGCGCGCCGCGAATCCGCTCGTCGTTGATGCGCGCCTGGCCGAAGCCGAGATACGCAATATGCCTGTGCCCGAGGTTCAGCAGATGACGCGCGAGCATGTAGGTGGCGAGCCGGTTGTCGATACCGACGCTCGGAATCGGCAGGCCCGGACTGCGCCGCAACAGCACGAGCGGCTTGTTGAGTTCAAGCATCCATTGCGATTCTTCGTCGGGCATCCGCGAGTTGACGATCAGACCGTCGACGCGTTGCGCCAGCGCCTCGATCAGCGAACGCTCGCGCGCCTGATTTTCTTCGGTGTCGACGAGCAGCAGCGTGTAGTCGTGTTGCAGCGCGACGCGGTTCGCGCCCTTCACGACATTCGTGAAGTGCGGGTTGCTGATGTCGAGGATCGCGAGGCCGATGGTGCGCGTGCGGCCCGTGATCATCGAGCGCGCGAGCGGGTTCGAGCGATAGCCGAGCCGCTCGATCGCTTCCTTGAGCCGCGCTTCGACGGCAGGAGAAAAACGCTGCGCGCCGTTGATGTACTTCGAAACGGTCGCGACAGACACGCCCGCGTCGCTAGCGACATCGCGAATGGTGGGGGAAACTTTTTTCATCCGGAAGGTAACGTTTTCTTTTGCCGTAACCCGATTGTCGCAGAAAAGCTCTGCAATGAAGCTTGATAGCGGCCCTCTCGCGGCTTGATGAGTACGCCGATTGACGCACAACCCGCGTCGCATTTATATTTGGAAAACGTTTTCCTTATTTTTGGCTATTTCGAAGGATTAGCAATGAACGAGACACCTGCTGGGTCGCACAAGCCGTTCCGCCGCCTGCTGCTGACGGGCGCGGGCGGCAATCTGGGCCGCCAGTTGCGCGATGCACTGGCCGCCTGGGCCGACGTCGTGCGCGTGAGCGACATCGTCCCGGTGAGCGCCGCGGCTGCGCACGAGGAAGCGAGCGTCGTCGATCTGGCGGACCGCGACGCCGTGATGCGCATGGTCGAAGGCGTCGATGCGATCGTGCACCTGGGCGGCATTTCGATCGACGCGCCGTTCGACGATCTGATCGAAGCGAACATCCGCGGCACGTACAACCTGTACGAAGCCGCCCGCAAACATGGCGTGAAGCGCGTCGTGTTCGCCAGCTCGAACCACGCAATCGGTTTTCATCCCGTCACCGAAGTGCTCGACGCCGATGCGCCGCAACGTCCCGACAGCCTGTACGGCGTGACGAAGTGCTTCGGCGAATCGCTGTCGCGCTACTACTTCGACCGCTTCGGCATCGAGACCGTGTGCCTGCGCATCGGCTCGTCGTTCGAAGAACCGAAGAATCCGCGCATGCTCGTCACGTACCTGAGCTATCGCGACTTCATCGAACTCGTGCGTTGCTCGCTGTTCACGAACCGTGTCGGCCACGCGGTGGTTTATGGCGCGTCGGACAACCCCATCAAGTGGTGGGACAACACGAAGGCGAATTTTCTCGGCTTCCGTCCGCGCGACAGCTCCACGCAGTTCTCGGACCGCTTCCCCGTCACGTCGCCGACAGCCGAATACGACGACCCGGCCCAACGCTTCCAGGGCGGCGCGTTCGTGCTCGGCGAACCGATGGAACGCAGCGCCTGAGCAGGCGCTGCCCGCCGCAATCGCGCCGCAAATGCGGCAAAAACGCTCCACATCACGCGCGATGCAGCCCCATTGCCTGCATCGCGCGCGTGACGCCAACACCATTCGCCGGCGAATTTTTTTTCGCAGCGGCAATGCATTGCCCGCACAGTTTCGCAACGTGTACCATGTGGCCTAGGGCAAAACCCTTGGAGATGATCATGGACAGGCATGCAGTACATTACCGGCGCCACGTCATCATCCCACTTGCGTCCGTGGGCACTCGCGGCTATGCAGCCAGCGTGTTCGTCACCGGCCCGAACGGACGGCGTAAGGCCTTTGGCATCCTCGGCTACTTTTCTTCCGAGGAAGAGGCGATCGAGTACGCGACGTCGTGCGCAAAAGCCCGCATCGAAGGCAACCGGATGCCGGGTTTGCCGCGCAAGCTCGGTGCTGTCAGGCACTGGTTTCTGCGCCATGGCATGCGCCGCCAACAGGGACTGTTCGCAGCGAATCCCTGGGAATGATCAGACGTTAGTTGTGCAATCAACGCGCCGTCAGCCGCGCGCGTTCTCGACACGCAAATCAAACCGAAGCGTTCGATAATCGGAGAAGCTTCGACTCGCTGCGTTTCACGCGCATGAGGGTCGTTGTCCCTTTTGGGAAGTGCGATTCTCTGATTGTTGCTCGCCTGTTTCCACGCGCCAGGCGTGCCATTTGCTGGCATTTGTCTGACCTAAAACCGCGAGCCGGCGATGATCGAGGCTCGCGTCGATCGAACGACCGTCAGTATGATGACTACCCGAAAGATTTTGATGATTTTCGCCGGGCTCGTGCTCGGCGCGGCCTTGACCACGTACCTGATGCTGCTTCAGGCGGACCGCCGTGCAACGGCCGAAGCCAGGGCCGGCATGGACGAAAGCGTGCGCCCCGCCGCCGTCGATTCGCGTACGAGCGAAAATCATATGACGGAAGGCAGCATCGGCCAGTCGACGCCGCCCCGCGCAATCACGAAGAGTGCCGCCGTCGCACAGCAGCCCGTTGCGCCTGCACCCGTCCCTGCTCCGGCGGCGCCCGCGCCGATGAAACCCACGCCTACGCCCAGCGTTGCCGTCACGCAAAGCACTGAGCAAGCGAAGCCGGCGCCTTCGACGGCCGTCGCATCGGTGAACGTGCAGGACACGGGCGCGCCGAAAGTGGTGCCCGCACCGCGTGCGCAGCGCGGACGTGAGAGTCTGGACCGCCGCGCGGCAACCAGTCAGGGCCCGACGCCGGAAACCGAGGAACTCGTCCGCGAATCGGCGAAGCTCGATCCTTCGTTGCCGCCTCCCACGTCGATGCCGACGCAAACGCCTTCCACGGCAAGCACCGACTCACGCAGCGCGTCTCGCGGTGCGTATCAGACCGGGGCCGCGCAAACAGACCAGTTGGTGCGCGATTCGGCGAAACTCGATCCTTCGCTGCCGCCGCCGAACATGTCGGCCGTTCGCGCTGCGACCGAACAGCAGCAACGGGCGATGAAACCGGGCGCTGGATCGAACCCTGTCGCCGCAGCGGCGACGGACCAACTGGTCCGCGATTCCGCCAGGCTCGATCCCTCGCTGCCGCCGCCGAAGTAACGCGGATTGTTCGCGCAAGACAAAACGGCGCCGCTGCGCTCGCAGCGGCGCCTTTGCATGTCGCTTTCGTCCGATCAATAGTGGCTTAAACGGGGAAGTCCGTGGACGCCGACAGCGTCTTCCAGGCTTCCGTTTCCGTCGTCACGTACTCGTTTTTCTCCGCGACCGCCTTCAGCGTATCGGTGCCGAGCGCAAGCCGCAGCGGCGGCGTTTGTGCATCGACGAGCGTGACGAGGGCCGTCGCCAGCTTCTGCGGATCGCCGGGCTGGTTGTGATTCATTCCGACCGCGAAGCGGCGCACGTTGCCCGACGTCTCATCGTAGTCGCCGATGATTTCCTTGCCGACAACCAGCGACGACCCATCCAGAAAGTCCGTGCGGAAGTAGCCCGGCTCGACGACCGTCGCGTGAATGCCGAGCGGCTTCAACTCCGCGTGCAACGCTTCCGTGATGCCTTCGACAGCGAACTTCGTCGAGCAATACACGCCAAAGCCCGCCCCCGAGCGATAACCGCCAATCGACGACATGTTGATCACATGCCCCGAGCGCTGCTTGCGCATGACGGGCAGCACGGCGCGCGTCACATTCAGCAGACCAAAGACGTTGGTGTCGTACATGCGGCGCACGTCGGCGTCGCTCGATTCCTCGACAGCTGCCAGCAGGCCGAAGCCCGCATTGTTGATCAGCACGTCGATCCGGCCGAACTTCTCGACGGCGGCTTCGACGGCGGCTTTCGCCTGCGCTTCGCTGGTCACGTCGAGGGCGACGGGCAGCAAGGCCGGCGACTCGCCGAGCCGCTCGACAATCGCAGCGGCATTACGGCCCGTGGCGACGACGGCATTGCCGTCGGCCAGCGCCGCTTCGGCCATCAGCGCGCCCAGACCGCGCGAAGCGCCCGTGATGAACCAGACGCGCTTGAACTGTTGTTTCGTGACGTTGCTCATGATCGTGATCCTTCGTTCGTGGTGAGAGTGAAACGAAGAATAGGCCGTCCGATTCGCACAAACTAGCCGCACATTGCTAGACTGATAATCAACTTTTATTTGCTAATTGGAACCCGCCGATGAACGAGGTCCGCGCCATTTCGATCTTCGTCCGCGCCGCCGCCGTCGGCAGCCTGCGCAAGGCCGCCGTCGATCAGGGCATCTCGCCTCAGGCGGCCAGTCACGCCGTGATGCAACTGGAGAAGTCGCTCGGCGTGCGGCTGTTTCATCGGACCACGCGCAAGCTGAGTCTGACGGAGGAAGGACAGCGACTGCTGCACAGCGTCGAGCCGGCGCTCGCCACGCTGTCGTCGGCAATCGACGACGCGCGCCGCGCAAAGGATGAAGTCGCGGGCCCGCTGCGCGTGAGCGCACCGATGGCGCTCGGCCGCGCGGTGCTATGGCCGTCCGCGCTCGAATTCGCCGCGCGCTACCCCGACGTGCAACTGGACGTGCGTTTCGACGATCACTTCACCGATCTCGTCAGCGATCGCGCCGACGTCGGCTTTCGCGGCGGATCGCCGCCGTCGGGCGGCGCGATTGCGCGGCGGCTACTGCCTATCCAGCTGATCGTGTGCGCGTCGCCGGCGTATATCGAACGTCATGGCAAACCGTCGACCGTCGATGAACTCGACGCGCATCGCTGCACGGGATACCGGCGCGCGAACACCGGCAAGCAGGCGCCGTGGGAATTTCTGATGGGCAATGAAATCGTCTATCGCGAGATGGCCACGACGCTGTGCGTGAACGATATCGACGCGGAAACGGACGCGGTGCTGGCGGGTCTCGCAATCGGCCAGCTAGGCAGCTTCTCGGCCGCCGCGCATATTCGCGGCAAACGGCTCGTGCCCTTGCTGACGCAGCACATGACGCAGCGCGAATCGATCTACATCTACTACCGGCATCGCACCGAACAGCCGCTGCGCGTGAGGACCTTCATCGACTTCATGATCGCGCGGCTCGCGGATAACAAAGACTTCTATCTCGAGCCGGCGGAGTTGCGCGCCTGACGCGTTAGCCGCACACGATGATCGAGCGCAACACGAACGCGCGCCAGTCCGCGTGATGCGGACCGGCGCGCGCCGTAGACGAGACCGACGTTACTCCGTCTTGTTACGCGGCTTCAGCTTGCCCTGATAACGCAGCGTCGGACGCACCGTTTCGGCCTGCGGCGTCACCTGCAACTGACGGCGTGCCATCGCGCTAACTGGCGGCGTGATGGAGCCGATCGTCGTGGCGCGAGAAGGATCGGCGAGGCCCGAATTCACGAGCATCTTCGCTTCCATCTGCAGGTTGGTCAGCAACACGGGATCGGTCAACGCACTGCTTTGCGCAAGCAGCTGGCTCCACGCGTTGTCGCCGTAGTTCGTCACGTAGTAATCGAGCCCGCTCGGGTCCGCGACCACGGCCGAGCAACCGTTGACGCGCACCTGCATCTGCGTGTCCTTCAGCGCAACCGTCTTGCGCCGTGCGAGACCCTCGCCATAGGCGAGCGTCAACGGCACCGTCCATTGAATGCCCGGATACAGATTCTGGTTCGGATACGGCGACTGCCTGAGCGTGACGACCGTCTGATTGCTCGTGAGATCGCATTGGGTATCGAGCGACACCAGCGGCACGCCCGTTTGCCGCACGAAGCTGTCGCCGATCGCCACCATCGGCTCGCCGCTCACCTTCGCCAGCTCGTCCCACAGACGCTTCGGCGTCGAGTTGCCGAGAGAGTAATCGGCGAGATACGACTGCAGCCCCCTGCGCATCACGCCATCGCCGAGATAGTTCTCCAGCATCTTCAGCACGATGCCGCCCTTGTCGTACGTGAACGGGCTCGCGCTCAACACGAAGTCGTTCGATGCCCAGTCGTTGAAGTTCGGCTGCACCGGGAACGACGTGTTGCGCAGGTCGCGCGACATCACCGCGTACTTGGTCCTCACCTCGTCGACCCAGCTGAAGCGATCGGGGAAGAACAGAATTTTCGTCTTGTTCTCGAAGTACGTCGCGAACGATTCGTTCATCCACACGTCGTCCCACCAGTCGAGCGTCACGAGATCGCCGAACCACTGGTGCGCGGCCTCGTGCGTCAGCACCGTCACGCCATAGTCGGACATCGGCGTGCCGGGCGGCGGGAGAATGTCGTCGGCGAATTCGAGAATGGCGCCCCAGTTCTCCATCCCGCCGAAGTTCAGGTCCTTCTGTTCCTTGAACGCATCGTTCGCGGCGATCGTGTCGAACTTCGTCAGCGGCAGCGGGATGCCCGTATAGCGGTAGTAGTAATCGAGCGCCTGCTTGGTCTGCTGCATCGCCGGGACGGCCCAGTCGCGCATGCCAGGCGGCGTGAAAATCCGCAGGTGCAGATTCTTGCCATCCTTCAGCGGACTCGTGAAGTCGTCTTCGAGCGTATCGAACATACCGCCGCCGAAGAACAGCAGATACTGCGGCATGGGCGGCGTCTTGTCGAACGTGACGCGCTTGTAGCCGCTGTCCACGTTGACGGACGGTTTCTCCGCGGCATTCGACACGACACGCCAGTTCTGCGGCACTTCCGCCGACACCTCATAGGTCATGCGGAAAGCCGGTTCGTCCCAGCCCGGGAACCATTGGCGCCCGAGGTTGGTTTCGCCTTGCGTGAGGATCGCGCCGCTCGTGGTGCCGTCCGTCGACTTCAGATCGACGCGGAACACGCCTTCCGCCGCGGAGCAGCCCGGATACGGATCGTCGCCGCAACTGCCGCCCGTTTTCGTGGCGGGATCGTCGTAGGTCTTGAAGTTGATGATGCCCGACCACTCCATATGCAGCGAGTAGTTGCCGGGATGAATCTGGCCGCTGACGGGCCGCAGCTGATAGAAGTCGCCGTCGTCCTGCGGCGTTGCGATCAGCTGGATATTGCCTGGCTGCAGTGTCGTCTTGCCGTTGACGAACTTGATGCGATGCCCGGCAATGACGATCTGATTGATGTTCTTCGTGACCTGGATCTCGACATCCGCGCGGCCGTCGAACGCGGAGAGATCTGCGTTAGGCCGGAACCACAGCTTGTAGTTGATCGGCTTCACGGTGTCGGGCAACTCGACGGGCGGCACCGACTTGTTGATCGACGTATCGGCGACGACGGGCGACTCCGGCGCCGCCAGCACAGGTTGCGACGCCGGTGCGGTTGCGCCCACCTGTGCAGACTTGCTCGACGTTACGCCTCCATCGTCTCCACCACCACATGCACTCAATGCCACTGTCGCAGCCAACAACAGGCACTGCGCCTTTAACCGAAAATATGGTCGCATGATTCGTCCTATCGGATAAAGCAGCTCTGGAAATGTGTGGTTATGCGTCTCTTTTTATTATTAAAAATCGCGAAAAAAGGTCTCCCCCACGCGCGTTAAGGCGAATGAAAGATTTTTCAATAAACAGACGAAAACCGGCCTCAGCCGAATTCGCTGATATTTACATTGTTGAAACGTGAACTAGAGAAAAAATTACGGCATGAAACCGACGCGCAACGGACGTCACGCGCAAGGCTCGCAGGGCCGACACGCGCGCGATAATGATTTGATGCGCCCGTTTCGAATGACTGTCAGCTTACGATGGACGGTAGATTAGTTGGGCAAACGTCAGCGTGTCAACGCCCATTACAAAATATTTCTCGAATATTTCGACTATGCGTGATGAGTGAAATCGATTTGGAGTCAACGCTGCTATTGGAATTTATTTTGCATAAACGGACCTACGGGTTTTCCATAAAGACATAAGCCGACAAACGCATTATTTGCTGAACGGCCAATTCGGTGGAAAAGGCATATTAAAGAAATGCCTTCCAACGAATGACATGTCGACCAATTGATCAGGAATGCCATTCGAATGGCAATGTGCAGTGATGTTTCGGAGCACGGATTTGCGAACGGTTCGCATGCTATATTTATCCGACGATTACAACCTCGTTCCTGCGACCACGATGTGAAGAGGTTCTCATCTATCCGCCAATCGGCTGTCATGGGGCGCGGCTTCACCCCGATGGTCGCACTCGTCGTCGCGATAGTGTGCGGGGCGTGCGTGATCGCCGCCGCTGCCTGGTGGGCGGGTCACGAAGATCAGGCCGCCATTCGCGAACGCGAAAACCTGATCGCCAGCGACATGGTCGAATCGATCGACCGCATTCTCGACAACGTCACGTCACGCCGGAAACAGGAACTGTCGGCGCTGCCAGGACAGCCCTGCCCCAACGTCGAGCTTCGCCTCTCCGAACTGGAAACCTACGTTCAGTACGTGCGCAGCGTGAACCTCGTCGAGAACCAGCGGCTTTATTGCTCCTCGGCGATGGGACGTGTCGACGTCGCGCTTTCCGACTATCTGTCGCCCGCGCCTGCCGGCAACACGCTCGAGTTGATCGCAGGCACGCCGAATCAGCCGCAGTCGCCCGTGATGCCGCTGTATGTTCCGACGGGCAAGCACACCGGCCTGCTCTACATCGTCGAGGCCACCTATCTCGCGGACACGCTCGCGCACGGCGTGCGTTACGAAGCGGGCCAGGTGGTGCTCGTCGTGTCGAACGCGCGCGCCTTGAACGACCGGGGAGACATGATTTCAGCCGACAGCGCCGCCGCATTGGGCGGCACGCGCGCGGCGTCGGCACGCTGGTCGTTCTCGATCGTCGTGGTAGCCGCGCCGGCATTCGTCACGCAAACGCACTGGAAATACGCTTTGGTCGCGGGCGCGGCGGCCATTCTGGTGAACCTGCTGATCGGCGCCGCGTACCTGATCGTGTTTGCGCCGCGCCGCCTGCTGCTTTCCTCCGTACGCCGCGCGCTCAGGCATGGGCAATTGCATATCGCGTATCAACCCGTGGTCGACATCGCTACGCGCCGCGTGACGGGCGTCGAGGCGCTGATACGCTGGACGCATCCGAAATGGGGCCCCGTGAGCCCGAGTGCGTTCATGACGGAAGTGGAAAGCAGCAGCCTGCTAGCGAGCGTCACCCGCTTTGCGCTGCAACGCGCGACCCAGGAGGTCGCGCAAAAGACGGACATCCGCCCATTGCGCGTCGCCATCAACGTCGCGCCTATGGATCTGGAGCGCAAGGATTTCGTCGCAGACGTGCTGGCCGCGAACGACCAGTTGCCCGACGACATCACGCTCGTGCTCGAAGTCACCGAGCGCTTTCTGCTGCAGAAGCATCCGCGTATCGAGGCGATCTTCGACAGCCTGAAGGCGCAAGGTGTCCAGTTCGCGATCGACGACTTCGGCACGCAGCACAGCAACCTCGATCTGCTCGGCCGCTTCCCGTTCGACTACGTGAAAATCGACGGCCAGTTCGTGCGGCAAGTCGACAAGCAGGGCCGCGAACTGATACGCGCGATCGCCGCCGTGTCGAAGCACTACGGAATGGAAGTCATTGCCGAAGGCGTCGAAACGCAGTCGCAGCATGAAGCGCTGCGCAGCCTGGGCATTCCGTTCGGTCAAGGCTACTTCTACCAGCGGCCCGTGCCCGTCTCGCAACTCTTCGCGGATACCAGCACCGACCCGCCCACGACGAAAACACGCGTCACGCCTTGAGCTTTTCAGGCATGACGCGTGCGTTGAACGCTCACAGCCCGAGGTCGCTCAAGCTGGGGTGATCGTCGGGACGGCGGCCCAGCGGCCAGTGGAACTTACGCTCCGACTCCTTGATCGGCATGTCGTTGATGCAGGCAAAGCGGCGTTGCATCAGGCCGTCTTCGCCGAACTCCCAGTTCTCGTTGCCGTACGAACGAAACCAGTTGCCCGCGTCGTCGCGCCATTCATACGCGTAGCGCACCGCGATCCGATTGCCGCCGAACGCCCACAACTCCTTGATCAGCCGATATTCGAATTCCTTGCGCCATTTGCGCTCCAGAAAAGCCTGCGCTTCAGCGCGATTGTTTGCGAACTCCGTGCGGTTGCGCCACTTCGTATCCAGCGAATAGGCCAGCGCGACTTTCGCCGCATCGCGCGAATTCCAGCCGTCTTCCGCGAGGCGCACTTTCTCTTTGGCCGTTTCCAGCGTGAACGGCGGAAGCGGCGGGCGAATTTCCTGTTGTTGCGACGACATGTCGACTCTCCTTGAACGAGGTATGTTGCCGTGATGCAGGTTCTTGCGGGCAGAAAATCAGAATGGTTTAGTCGGCAGGTACTTGCCGTTGAGCGTGATGATTGCGCGCTCGCCGCCTTCGGGGTCCGGCACCTTCTGAATATCGAGCTTGAAGTTGATCGCGCTGATGATGCCGTCGCCGAACTGCTCGTGAACCAGCGCCTTCAACGTCGTGCCGTACACCTGCACCATTTCGTAGAAGCGGTAGATGGTCGGATCGGTCGGCACGCCTCCGGGAATGCTGCCACGCAAGGGAATGGTTTGCAGCAGACGGACCGCGTCGTCGTCGAGTCCGAGACGTTCGGCAACCAGCTTCGCGGCTTGCTCCGGCAGTGCGTGCTGGCCGAGCAGCGCGGCCGTCGTGTACGCGACGCTCAAGCCCGTGCCTTCATTGATTGCTTCGAAGGTCAGGTCCTTGCGCGTCTTGGCGTCGATGATGGTTTCCGTCAGGGTTTCGCGTGCGTACTGGGTGGTTTGCGATTGGGTCATGGTGTTGCTCCTTCAATGGATGAGACAGGGAACGACGACGAGGAAAAATCAGAATGCTGCGACGCATGCTTCACGCGTTCGCGTTGACATCCGGATGGTCGGACAGCGAAACGAATTGACGTGTCGTGCTGTCGAGCGCATCGATGGAACCGGATTCGATGTCATAGACCCAGCCATGCAGTTTCAGGCGGCCTTGCGCGAGCGCCAGCGCCACGGACGGATGCGTCTTGAGATTGTTGAGTTGCGCGATCACGTTCTCACGCACCATCGAGTCGATGCGTTCACGCTCGTCTGCATGCTCGCGCGATTCGTTGACGAGCTTCGCCGAATCGGCGTAGCGCAGCCAGTTTGCGACGGCGGGCATGTGATCGAGACACTTGCACGTCGCCACGGCCGTCATCGCACCGCAATCAGAATGGCCGCAGATCACGACGTCGGTGACGCCTAGCGCGGCCACCGCGTACTCGACCGTGGCCGACACGCCGCCCGGTTCCGGCCCGAACGAAGGCACGATGTTGCCAGCATTGCGGATCACGAACAGGTCGCCCGGTTCGCGCTGCGTGACAAGTTCGGGGACCATCCGGCTGTCCGAACACGAAATGAATAGCGTTCGCGGCGTCTGACTGGTCGCCAGCTTGCGGAACAACTCTTTGCGCGCCGGAAAGACGTCGCGCTGAAATTTCAGAAAGCCGTCGATGATCTCTTGCATGATTCGCTCCATTCAGTCGCCGAGCGCGCTGGGTTGAGTTGCGCTGCGTTGGACAAAGAATGGACGCGAACTGCCATAGTGTCCAAGATCGGTTTACGATTGTGGCTATAGGCATAACCAATAGTTACCCGAGAGGGGCAGACATGCTGCTACGTCACATCCGTTACTTCATAGCCGTCGCACAGCATCGCAATTTCACGCGCGCGGCTGAGGCTTTACACGTGTCGCAGCCGACGCTGTCGCAGCAGATCAGGCAGCTCGAGGACACATTGGGCGTGCCGCTGCTGGACCGTTCCGGGCGCGAAATACAGCTGACCGACGCGGGCGTGGCCTATATGCGTTACGCGCAGCGCGCGTTGCAGGATCTCGATGAAGGAAAACGCGCGATACACGACGTCCAGGAACTGACACGCGGCTCACTGCGCCTCGCCATGACGCCGACGTTCACCGCATATTTGACCGGTCCGCTGCTCGAGAAGTACTACCAGCGTTATCCAGACATCACGTTGAACATCCTCGAAATGCCTCAGGAACGGATGGAGGTCATGTTGATCGAAGGCGCACTCGACGTCGGCATTGCATTCGACGAAACGCATTCCCCCGACATCGAGGCTCAGGTGCTTTTCGTCGAAGCGCTGGCGATGGTGGTCGGCAGGTCGCACGCTTACGCAAAGAAACGTACTGCGCTGACGCTTCGCGAGTTCGGTGGCGAGTCGCTCGTGCTGCTCAACGAAGAGTTTGCGACACGCCGCTACATCGACAGGTATTGCCGTCAGCATGGCGTCGCGCCTCGCATCGCGATGGAAGTCAACTCGATCAGCGCAGTCATTGAAGTCGTGCAGCGAACCACGCTCGCGACGCTGTTGCCAGACGCGATCGCACGTGAGCGCGACAAGCTATGCATGCTCAAACTCGAGCCCACCCTGCCGAAGCGAACGGCGGCGCTGCTGTTGCGTAAAGGTGCGTATCGAAGCGCGGCGACACGGGCTTTCATCGCGCTCGCGTTGGAGGAAAGCGCGGCCGGTGGGAGTCGTTGACGGGTGAGGACGGCTCCGTAGAGCGCAAACAGTCCGGAGGATGCGTATGTCGGCTGCAAGCTGGTTTGCGGCCCATTCGCGAACCGGCGCTGGCGAATCGCACTTTTCGCTGTCGATGAATGCGACTTCCGGACCGATAAGAGACAACGATCTTTCTACAAAGCGGCCGCCAGATTCGTCGACGTTACTCGCTCACACAAATGCCAGCGAGCAGCCATTGATGACCTCAACGACCGCTCGGCAAGGAGTTTTCTAATTGCTGTTATCGGCCATGATGAGTCACCCGTCCAGCGCCACACCTGAATAGCGCGAACCCGGATGGGTCGTTCACCCGGCGGTGCTTTCGTTGCTCCCGGCCACCAGTTGAGCCGGCAGCGGGAAATCGATCACGGTGTCGTTGATCCGGTTCACCAGGTTTCCAAAGGTGATGGAAGCGATCGCCAGAGACACGCCGATCACCTGATGTTCGCTGTAACCAGCCGCGCGAAACGCATCCAGTTCAGCAGCGGAAAGCGTGCCCCGTGTTTCGACAAGGACCCGAACGAACCGTACCAGCGCATCTCGCCTCGCGTCACCTGTAGGCTTTCCAGCGCGGACTTGAGTGATCACCTCTTGAGACAGGCCCGAGAATTTGCCTTTCAGCGCGTGAGCGGCCACACAGTAATCGCAGCCCGAAAGCTCGCTGACGACCAGCTTGAGCGTTTCGATATCCGCGTCTGACAGTTCGCTTCGAGTCACCGCCGCGTCGACAGCGAATATGGCCTGAAGTCCATCAGGACTGTGGGTGCCGATCGTCGCAAATGCATTGGGAACTTTACCTACCCTTTTTTTGAGCTTCGCGAATACCTCTGCGGTTGCGCCAGTCGCGGTTTCAAGCGTGGCGGTAGTAAGACGGGACATGCTATTTCCTTTGATGGTTCTGTTTAACGGCCATAAATCGCGTAGTGCCCAGGTGACTACGGCGAAGAACTTAAGATGGTGCATGCCGGAACTGTTGTACTGGATGTGCAACCGGTTGCCGACGCATCACGTGTGAATGGAACAATGAAGCCCTGCTCAACGCTGAGGCGCTTCTCGGTTTCTGGCCGCAGCAACGGTGGGAACGAGAACCGCGAAAACGACGATTGCCAAAGCAACGATAAACAGTCCGGCAAACGTCAGATGAACCGACTGATGCAAGGCCAGGCGAATGGCGGCAAAGTTGTCCGTGCTGCCGGGTGCTGACTCGATCACCTTGCGCAGTTGATCGGAAGTGACGGCGCCAAGCGTCTTCGAATGAGCCAGTCCGTAGTTGAGCAAGGCGCCGAAGACGGTCGCGCCGAGCGTGCTTCCAAGATTGCGCGAGAACAGGTTTGAGGCGGTAGCGCTGCCACGCTGCGACTTGTCGACCTGCTCCTGGATGAGGACGAGTGAAGTGACGCTGAGCGCGCCCATTCCAAAGCCCATGACCAGCGATCCGATAGCGGCCATAAGCGGCGCGCTATGCGGGGTCAACGAGACGAAGATCATCGCGCCCACCGGGATCACTGCGCTTCCACCGATCAACAGCTTGCGCAGATCGAACCGGTGAAAGGAGCGGGCGGAAAGCGTGGCGCCCAGCGGCCAGCCCACCATGACCATGGTTAGCGCAAAGCCTGCGACCACCGGCGTGCGATGCAGCACCCCCTGAACATACATCGGCAGGAAAGTTGTCAGCCCCATCAAGGCCATGCCGGAGAAAACCGTCGCGAGGTTGGTCATCGCAATGGGCCTATGCCCCCACAGGCTAAACGAGATCATCGGGTCCGGGCTTCGCCGCTCCTGCCAGACAAACAGCGCTGCGCTTGCGATGAACACGCTGCCGCTGAGCATCGCGTGCGTATAGTCCGCTGTACTCAGGTTCGTCAAACCGATCATGAGCGCAGCGATGGCGGCGGTAAAGAGAACCGCACCGCCGATATCGATGGACGGCCGGGCGTCTCTTTCCTTTTCATGCAGGAACAGGACAAATCCTGCGGCTGAAATCAATCCGATGGGGATGTTGATCCAGAAGATCCACGCCCACGAAAAGTCACGGACAATCAATCCGCCGATCATGGGTCCGAGGACGGCCGCCGTCGCCCACACGCTGGCCAGATAGCCCTGAACCTTTCCACGCTCTTTGACCGGATAGAGGTCGCCGACGATGGTCAGCGTGACCGGCTGTATTGAACCGGCGCCGATCCCCTGAATGAGCCTGAAGACGATCATCGCAGGCATCGACCACGCGAAGCCGGCCAGCAGCGAACCGACCAGGAAAATGACAATACCCGTCAGCATGATTCGCTTGCGACCAAAGATATCCGCGAGCTTGCCAAAGACCACCGTCATCGCGGTCTGCGTCAGCAAAAACGACGAGAAAACCCAGCTATATAAATGCAGTCCGCCGAGTTTCGTCACGATCTGCGGCATGGCGGTCGAGACGATTGTCGCTTCGATGGCGACCATCGCCAGCGAGGCCATCACGGCTGCGATGACAAGTGGCCTGGATGTCTCCGATCGGGACGACAGGTTGTCCAACATTGTGTTCATGATGTTCCTGCTTAAATGGCAACGGTTCAGGACATGATCCGCGCGTCACCGATGTCGATAGACTTGGCAAACCGCCTGTCCCAGATAAGCGGGAATCTCCGGATGGCCTGGACTCAACTCTAGGGCCGAGCTGCCCCTTTTCTCCTGCCCGAAAGATTCAAAAATCTGCTCAGGCGACTCAACCGGATATCTGCCGAGATCGAGCGACATGGGGGCAGATTATCCAGGCGGAGCGAATGATCGTTTCATCATCCGGCGTGCGAATGGGCAGGCCCGCTTCACGCCGTCGATGGAGGCTCAGTCTGCAGCCGTGCGACGACCGGACGCCTCCGAACCGCTGCCGGCTCCACCCTGGCTGCCAGCCGCGGCCTTCTGCGCTGCAACCCGCGCCTCTGCCGCCTGGATTTGAGTCGGGTAGGTAACGTCTTCGCCGCGAGACTGGTCGTAGCCGGCTTTCTGAAGCGCGACGAGTTCGGCGCGAACCTGTGCACGCGTCAATCCCCCTGACTGCGCTGCCACAACGACAGGTTGCTGGTCCGGCACTTGTGCATCAGCAGCGGCAAAAGCGGGGAGCGAAAAGACGGCGGCAACGACGAAAGCGGCAATGATTCTGATGTTCATGATGTTCTCGATCAGGAAAGGTGAAAGCGCTGGTTCGCCATTGAGCGTGCGATCAGCTGCATCTGTCCCAGCGCATGCAGGGTCGGAGGGATGTGCGGCCGGTTTTCTGAAAACTGGCTGCACACACTGGCGTGCTTCAGAAGGGCCTGGTCGGCAGATACTTGCCGTCGAGCGTGATAACTGCGCGCTCGCCACCGTCCGGATCCGGGACCTTCTTGACGTCGAGCTTGAAGTTGATCGCGCTGATGATGCCGTCGCCAAACTGTTCGTGGACGAGCGCCTTCAACGTCGTGCCGTAGATCTGGACCATTTCGTAGAAGCGATAGATCGTTGGATCTGTCGGTACCCCGCCCGGGATGCTGCCGCGCAGCGGAATGGTCTGAAGAAGACGCGCTTGCTGATCTGATAGATCCAGGCGCCCAGCGACGACTTTGGCCGCATCCGTGGGCAAAGGATGCTGGCCGAGCAGGGCTGCCGTCATAAACGCGATGCTCAGCCCCGTGCCTTCGGTCAGTTGCTGAAACGTCAGCCCTTTACGCGCCTTTGCATCGATGATCGTGTCGGCGAGGGCGAGGCGGGAGTCCTGGCTGTATTGCGATTGAGTCATGTTCGTTCCTTCGGATCAGGTGAAGTTTGGGTCCCGGCTTCGCGTGCTTGCCGGGAACCTATGAACGAAGAATGAGCCAGTCCAGCTATAGCGTCCAAGACCGATTTGTTCTTGTCACGATTGGTAAAACGAATAGTTCAGACGCCGCCCCTTTTCTGCCAGCAACGGTGCAGCGCGTTACGGGATATTCCTTCGCAGCACGCGTGGCACCCTTCGAATCAACGCGTACGCGCCCCAGGCAGCGCCTGCACTGATTCACGCAGTGATTTGCAGTCCGTTTCTACGTTGCCACGAGAGGTCGCCATGAAGGAAATCATTAAAGGGTTTTTGAAATTCAGCGGGACGTTTTTCCCGAGCGAGCGGCCCTGTTCAGGAAGCTCGCTACGTCACGGTCTCCTAGGGCGTTATTCGTGACATGTTCGGATAGCCGCTTCGTTCCCGTCAGACGTTGGAATGTAGTACGCGACCAGCAACGCGACGAGATTTCCCGGCGAGGTGAGCGAGATCGCGTGGAGTTCTTGCGAGGTTCTCTATACCAGCGAGGTCGATCCCAGCAGACGGAATATCCGTCTGCGTCCAGTTCTGGTTAGACCTGCGCCAAACCGCCGTCGACAAACACTTCACTGCCGGTCATAAAGCTGCTCTCGTCCGACGCAAGAAATAGCGCCACGGCAGCGGTTTCGTCCGGATCAGCTATTCGCCCAAGCGGCGTCTGCACTTTCAATGCGCCGATCAGCGCATCGAGTTGAGCGCCCGAGACAAGGCTCTCCATCAAACCCGGCGTTGCCGTCGCACCGGGAGACAGCACATTCACGCGGATTCCGGAGTCCTTCAGATCGAGCGCCCAGCTGCGCGCAAAGTTGCGGATTGCCGCTTTCGTTGCGCTGTAGACGCTGAACGCCGGCGTCCCCTTCGAACCTGTCGTTGAGCCGGTCAGGATGATCGAAGCACCCGCGCTCATCAGCGGCAACGCCTTCTGAACTGTGAACAGCGTTCCTTTCACGTTGACGTCGAACGTAAGATCGAATTGCTCTTCTGTGATAGCTCCAAGCGGCGCCAGCGAGCCCAGCCCGGCGTTCGCGAACAGCACGTCAAGGTGCCCCTTTTCCGCCTGCACAGCAGCAAAAATCCGGTCGAGATCATCGAGCTTTGACACGTCGCCCTGCAGCGCCCGCACGTTGTGCCCGATGTTCGCTACAGCCTTGTCAAGCTCGCTTTGACGCCGCCCCGTGACAAACACGAACGCCCCCTCCTCGACGAAACGCTTTGCGCTCGCCAGCCCGATGCCACTGTTTCCTCCCGTTACCAGTACAACCTTTCCGGTCAGCCTGCCCATCTGCGTACTCCTTACAAAATATCGATTGCGGCTCGACATCCTAGACCTTCACTCTACTTGTGGCTAGTATGAACCTTTTGGTAAGTACCCATGGAATGTCGAATGAAAAGGGATATGTTCACCTGTGGCCTCGACGCGGCGCTGGCCGTAATTGGGGGTAAATGGAAGCCCTTGATAATGTTCCACCTTGCGCACGACACGCGACGTTATGGCGAGCTGAAGCGGGCGATCGGAGCAGTTAGCCATAAGATGCTCATCCAGCAATTGAAGGAATTAGAGGTCGATGGCCTCGTCCATCGTGTCGACCACAAGGAGATTCCGCCGCGAGTCGACTACTCGCTAACAGAATTCGGGCAGACACTGGCAAACGCGTTGGCCCCGTTATGCGAGTGGGGCACTGCACATGCCACGGAGGTTAGCGAGATGATGACGAACCGCGAGGCACGCACCAGGTGAAATTCCGCGCAACGCTGGCGCGCCCCCGGAGCATCGGTTGCGCCGACGGATACGTTTGTTTGCGATGAGATGCTACAAAATTTAATATTCTGAAAGCCGTCGGAGATCTAATGTATGAAGAAAGCGCGGGGACATAGTTTGCACAAGCGGATCATCGCGAGAAGCAAATTGTTCTCACCATTTGTATTTTCGCCATCTTTCCGCACTTCATATGCTCACGATAGACGATATACGAACGGTTCCCTTGTTCGCTGGTCTGCCCGACAGTGAACTTGACCGCTTGGCAAAGTCCGCCGGCGACGTACATTTGCAAGCCGGAGATTTTGCCGTACATGAGGGCGGAGAGCCTGCTCTTTACGCCGTGCTGGAAGGAAAAATAGAAGCCTTCAAGGTTTTTGACAGCGTTGAGCGCACGCTTGGTTGGAGAACGCCTGGAAGTGTGTTCGGTGAACTGCCGCTTGTGTTGAGCTCGCCATTCGTTATTTCTTACCGAGCTGCTTCGCCCTCCCGGGTCATGCGTGTCGACACACAGCACTATTATTCAATTGCGGCCTCGTGCCGGGAAATCGCAGTCAAAGTGGGCCTCCTCGCCCGAGAGCGCGTCGGGGGTCTGCAGGAAATCGCTGACGAGCCGCCTTCGCCTCGGGCGACGATGATCGGCGATCGCCTGGATCCGACCTGCAGGGCGTTGCAACAGTTCTTGCAACGCAATCAGGTAAGCTTCGAGGTGAAAGCGCCCGATGATTTCGAGAAGCAATCTTCCGAATCCGGGGAACGTTTTCAAGCAGCTGATTTTCCCGTTTTGAAACTGCATGACGGGGCTGTTCTCAGGCGCCCGTCAACTCGGCAGCTCGCTACAGCGCTTGGCTTGAGAACCCAGCCGAGCCTTCGGGACTATGACACTGTAATTATCGGAGGAGGTCCGGCTGGCCTTGCGGCAGCCGTCTATGGCGCATCTGAAGGTCTGCGTACGCTAGTCCTCGAGCGCGAGGCACTCGGTGGTCAGGCGGGTACATCGTCACGCATCGAAAATTACCTCGGTTTTCCGAACGGCGTATCAGGCGAAGAGCTTGCAAGCCGCGCGTTGCAGCAGGCAAAGAGACTCGGTGCGGAGATCGTGGTTGCGCGATCGGTCAGGAAAGTCGAGATTGGCGCTCACTGCCTACATCTCGATGGGGACGACATCATTCAGGCGCGAACAATCATCCTCGCGACAGGCGTCAGCTGGCGGAGGCTCGATATCGAGGGCTGTGACCGATTTGCTGGTAAGGGAATCCATTATGGCGCTTCGCGCGGCGATTCCAGTGGTACGCATGGTCTTGACATATTCCTTATCGGCGGTGGCAATTCGGCTGGTCAAGCCGCGTTGAATTTCGCCAATCATGCACGGCACGTAACGCTTGTTGTGCGTGGGGACTCGCTCGAGAAAAATATGTCCCGCTATCTCATCGAGCAGATCAAGGCAAAATCCAACGTCTCCGTCCAACTCGATTCGGAAGTGACCGCGGTGCGGGGGGAGTCCCGTCTTTCGGAGATCTGTTTGCGGGATGGGTCACATGGAGAGGAGAGCTGGAAAGCCTGCGGAGGGCTTTTCGTTTTTATCGGTGCAGACGCGGAGACCGGATGGCTACCGATGGAGATCGCGCGCGATCAACGAGGGTTCGTGCTCACCGGCGACGATGTCGTTAAGGCCGGGCACTGGTCCGAAACGCGCGACCCATACCTGCTCGAAACGAGTATTCCCGGCGTATTCGCATGCGGAGATGTACGACTGAGTCCGGTCAAACGCGTCGCCTCTGCCGTTGGAGAAGGCAGCATGGCGATCGCATTTGTTCACAAATACCTGGAGAGTCGTCGAGGGTGAATCTTTAGCAGGAACGCAAAGAGGTTGATCAGGACAACGACAATCAACCGCGCTGCGCCAACGCGATCTTCCCGTCAACGAGACGATTGACTCGCCATGGGTTGCCCGTTTTCAACGACTCGGGCAACAACGCCTCCGGCATGTCCTGATAGCTCACCGGCCGCAGAAACCGGCGGATCGCGAGGCTGCCGACCGAAGTCGAACGACCGTCGGCGGTGGACGGATAAGGACCGCCGTGCACCATCGCATGCGCGACTTCGACGCCCGTACCAAAGCCATTGACGAGCACGCGGCCCACGCGTCGCTCCAGTGACGGAAGGAACGAACGCGCCAGTGCGTAATCGGCTTCATCGATCTGCAACGCCGCCGTCAGCTGTCCTTCCAGCGACTCGATCAATTCACGCATCGTCTCCAGATCCGGGCAACGCACGATCAATGACGCCGCGCCGAAAATCTCTTCCTGTAATTCCTTTTGCTCACGAAACGCGGCGACGCTTGTCACAAAGAGCGCGCCTTGTCCCTTGTTCGCGCCCGTCGCGGGCTGCGCGCGCGCCACCGTCTGCACCTGCGGATGGTCGGCGAATTTCGACACCGCCGTTTCAAACGCGCGATGAATGCCGGGCGTGAGCATCGTTGCGGCCGGCGCCCGATTCAGCGCCTCCGAAGCCGCGGCCACGAAGCGATCGAGTGCGGGACCTTCCACCGCGAGAATCAAACCCGGGTTCGTGCAGAACTGCCCGGCACCGAGCGTCAACGATTGCACGAAGGCCTGAGCGATTGCTTCGCCGCGCTGCTCGAGCGCACGCGGAAACAGCAACACGGGATTGATGCTGCTCATTTCCGCATAGACGGGCACCGGCTCGGGACGCGCGGCGGCGACTGCCATCAACTCCGTCCCCGCATGGCGCGAGCCGGTGAATCCGACCGCCTTGATGCGGGGATCGCGAACCAGCCCCTGGCCGATTTCACGGCCGCTTCCGAACAGCAGCGAGAAGGTCCCCTCGGGCATTCCGCAGTCCTTCACCGCCTTCTGCACAGCCATGCCGACCAGTTCCGACGTGCCGGGATGCGCGGCATGGGCCTTGACGATCACCGGGCACCCAGCGGCCAACGCGGAAGCAGTGTCGCCCCCTGCTACCGAGAACGCCAGCGGAAAATTGCTGGCGCCGAACACCGCGACGGGGCCGAGCCCGATGTGCCGCAAACGCAGATCGACGCGCGGCAACGGTTTGCGCTCGGGCTGAGCCGGATCGATGCGCGCTTCGAGAAAGTCGCCTGCTCGCACCACACCCGCGAACATCCGCAACTGGCCCACCGTTCGCGCGCGTTCACCTTCGATTCGCGCGCGCGGCAAGCCCGACTCCGCGACGCAGCGTTCGATCAACGCATCGCCTGCTGCGAGAATGTTGGCCGCGATCGTCTCCAGAAAATTGGCGCGGGCTTCGAGCGTGGTTTCGCGGAAGAGATCGAAAGCGGTCCATGCCAATGCACATGCTGCATCGACGTCTTCGAGCGTCGCACCACCGAAGCCCGGCTCCAGACGTTCGCCGCTCGCCGCATCGATGGCATACGACACGCCGTTCGTTCCGCGTCGCACGCTCTGGCCAATCAACAGGTTCCCTGCGATGTTCATTTCTATTTCCTTGATGGGATAAATCGACGCCCTGTCCCGGGCGCCTTTATTCACTCGATTGCACTCGCATCGCTGCAATGACGAGCTCGCAACACCTGCACGAATGCGTTCAAACTGGCTGGCAAGCGTCGACGCTATCTTCGGATCTTCGAAGCGGAAGGCTTGCCCATCGTTCGACGAGCGCGTCAGAAGGTGCCCGGATAAGCGCCGCCATCCAGCAGCACATTCTGACCCGTCAGATATCCGGCCTGCGCGCTGCACAAGAAGGCGCAGAACGCGCCGAACTCCTCAGGGGTTCCGAAGCGTCCAGCTGGAACGATCTGGCGCTTCGCTTCGAGCGCCGCGTCGTAGCTCTGACCATGTGCATCGGCCGCTGCTCGCGTCGACTGACGCAAACGGTCGGTTTCGAACAACCCCGGCAGCAGATTGTTGATGGTCACATTGGCCTGCGCAATACGCTTTTGCCGGGCCAGTCCAGCGATGAAACCCGTCAGCCCCGAGCGCGCACCGTTCGATAGTCCCAGCACGTCGATGGGCGCCTTCACCGCGCCCGAAGTGATATTGACGATGCGGCCAAAGCCGCGCCCGGCCATTCCGTCCACGGTTGCCTTGATCAACTCGATCGGTGTCAGCATGTTCGCATCGACTGCGGCGATCCAGTCCTCTCGCGACCAGTTGCGAAAATCGCCCGGCGGCGGACCGCCCGCGTTGTTCACGAGAATGTCGATGTGAGGCGCCGCCGCCAGTGCGGCCGCGCGCCCTTCGCTCGTCGTGATGTCACCGGGCACGGTCTTGACCGTGACCGCGGGATTGAGCGTGCGCAGCGCCTGTGCGGTCGCCTCGAGCGCGTCACTGCCGCGTGCCGTGATGACGACGTTTACTCCCTCCGCGACGAGCGCTTGCGCGCAACCCTTTCCCAGGCCCTTGCTTGCCGCGCACACCAGCGCCCACCGGCCTTCGATGTTCAGATTCATCCCGCTTGCTCCTTGACTTAAACGATTGCCGTCTCAGCGCGATCCCGCGACTCGCGCACGCTGCCGCGCGACAGCAGATCATGACGACGCTGAAAAAGATTGTGCCGGCCGATTTCTCCGATCGTTCGGACGCCCGACAAGGCCATGCTGACGTCGAGTTCGCTTTGCAGTATCTGCAGCATTCGCATGACGCCGGCCTCGCCCATTGCGCCGAGTGCGTACATGAATGCACGTCCGACCATGGTGCCTTTCGCGCCCAGCGCGAGCGCCTTCATTACGTCCTGCCCGCTGCGAATACCGCCGTCCACCCAGATTTCGACCTTGTCGCCGACAGCCTCGACGATGGCCGGCAACGCTTCGATGCTGGACGGCGCGCCATCCAGTTGCCGCCCGCCGTGATTGCTCACGACGATGGCATCGGCGCCGATCGATGCGGCCATGCGCGCGTCCTCGACGCTCAGGATGCCCTTCAGCACGAGCTTGCGATCCCAGCCGCGCCGGATGGCGACGAGATCGTCCCAACTGAGCGTCGGGTCGAATTGTTGCGCCACCCACTTGCTGATCGCAATGACGTCGCCGCCGCCCTTGATGTAGCCGGCCAGATTGCCGAACGTTTTGGCGCCGCCCAGCGCACGCATCATCCAGCCTGGCTTCGACGCGAAATCGAGCAGATTGGAAGCCGTGAGACGCGGCGGAACGGTCATGCCGTTCTTCAGGTCCTTGTGCCGCTGGCCGTTGATCTGCAGGTCCAGCGTGACGACGAGCGCCGAACAGCCGGCCAGCTTCGCTCGCTCGATCAGCGACGCATTGAAGCCGCGGTCGCGCATCACGTAGAGCTGAAACCAGAACGGTGCAGCCGTATGACGCGCGACATCTTCGATCGAGCAGATGCTGACCGTCGAAAGGGTGAACGGCACGCCGAAGCGCTGTGCAGCCAGCGCGCCGAGCATCTCGCCATTTGCCCATTGCATGCCGGCGAGGCCGGTTGGCGCGATGGCAACGGGCATGGTCACCGGCTGACCGATCATCGTGCTGGCCGTGCTCCGACCTTCGACGTTCACGGCCACTCGCTGCTGCAGCTTCAGGTCGTCGAATGCGCGGCTGTTCTCGCGGTACGTCGATTCCGAATAGGAGCCGCTATCGACATAATCGTAAAACGCCTTCGGCACGCGCTTCTTCGCCATCAGACGCAAATCCTCAACACACGTAATGACTGACATTCGATCCCTGCACCTTGACTGTCTATCGGTTTGAAACTGCCGTGAGGTGGCTGCCGCGCTTGCTGCCGTTCAATCGGCCGCCCGCACGGTTGCGAGCGCGCCACGCTCTTCGCGCTCTTGCGTGACGCTCACGGGCCTGCGCACCATGACCATGTAAGCAACGGCGGAAAGCAGCGCGACGGCCGCACTCACGATCAGCGCGTTCACGAACGAATGCGTGCGGTCTACCACCAGGCCGGTGACGATCGGCGCAGCCGATCCCGCCAGGAAACCGCCGAAATTCTGGATGCCGCCAAGCGACGCTACGGCGTGACGGGGCGCGGCGACACTCACGAGCGACCATGCGCCGCCGGAAGCCATGTTGAGAAAGAACATCGCCACCGAGATGTACGCGATCGCCATCCAGGCCGAAGGCGTCAACGCAGCGGGGACGGTGGCCGCCGCAGCGCCCACCAGCCCCACGCAGATCGGCCACTTGCGGCTCGTGATCGGCGCCATGCCCTTGCTGTAGAGCCAGTCGGCGATATAGCCGCTTCCCACCATGCCGAGCGTGCCGACGAAGTACGGGATCGCCACGACCCAGCCCGCCCGCGCGATACTCATGCCGCGTTCGTGCTCCAGATACGCGGGCAGCCAGGTCAGATACAGCCACACCATGTAGATGACGCCCATGAAGCCGAACAGCATGCCCCACGTCGTACGTTGCGCGAAAAGATTGCGCCACTGCGCGCTGTTCAACGGTGCTGCGTTGGGTTCTTCCTGCGCGCCTTCGGCGAGATGGGCCTGCTCGTCGGGGCTCAGCTCCACTTCGCCTCGGTTGCGATACACCGCGTACCAGCCGAGCGCAACCAGGATGCCGAACACACCCGTGACGATGAACATCTCGCGCCAGCTGAGGGTCAGCATCAGCGCAGTGAGGATCGGCGGCGCAATCGCGGGGCCGATGGTCGACGAGGCCACGAAAATCCCCGTTGGCGCGCCACGATCACGCAGCGCGAACCATTCGCCGATCACCTTCGCGCCGGCGGGAAACTGCGGCGCTTCGCCGATGCCAAGACACACCCGCGCGAGGAAAAACTGCTGGACGCCATGCACGAAGCCCGTGCACAGCTGCGCGACCGACCAGAGCAACATGCCCGCGCCGAGCATCAGCCGCGCGCCCAGACGATCCAGCAGGACGCCGACCGGCAACTGCGCGAACGCATACGACATCGAAAACGCGGAAAGCAACAGGCCCATTTGCGACGCGCTAAGTCCCATTTCGCCGCTAATGGTGCTGTTAGCGACCGATAGCGCGCTGCGGTCGAGATAGTTGATGCAACCCGCCAGCGTCAAAAAGAAAACGGAAATGCGCTGGATACGACGCAGCTTTTTGCTCGCCTGCATGTTGAGTGTCTCCGGTTGATGTGTTGGAGTGCCGTCTGCGCGGCACTGTGTCAGTCAAATACGATGCATCAGAGCGATGCTTCCAGCATGGCGCGGTAATCGCCTTCGGACGCCTCGCGGGGATTGGTCTTGTGGCTGTGATCCTTGAGTGCGCCCCTGATGATGTCGGGGAACATCGCGGGCGTGACGCCGAGTTGCGCGAGTCCCGTCGGCAAGCCGAGCCGCTGCGTCATGGTCCGCACGGACGGCGCCACCTCCGCGCCGTTGCCAAGCCCCATAGCGGTTGCCATGCGGCTGAGTTTGTCCTCGTCGCGCACGGATGGCGCGTGCTGATTGAATTCGAGCACCGCGGGCAGAAAGATCGCGTTGAGCGTGCCGTGATGCAGGCGCGGATTGATGCCGCCAAGCGAATGACTCAGGCTGTGTACGCAGCCCAGGCCTTTCTGGAACGCGAGCGCACCTTGCATCGATGCGCTCATCATGTTCAGCCGCGCCACACGGTCGGCCGGTTCGCGCGTCGCGCGCTCGATGTGACGCCATGCGCGCCACAGTCCGTCCAGCGCGATACCGTCGGCGGGCGGATTGAATGCGCTCGCGAGGAAGGTCTCGATGCAATGTGCGATCGCGTCCATCCCGGTCGCCGCCGTCAATGCGGGCGGCAAGCCCAGCGTCAGTTCCGGATCGCAGATCGCCACGCGCGGCACCACGAACGGCGAGATCACGCCGACCTTGCGGCCGTCGTCGAGAATCAGAATGGCGCCGCGGCCCACTTCGCTGCCCGTCCCCGCTGTAGTGGGCACGGCAATCACGGGCGCGGTTTTCGCGGTGATGTTGGTCGCGCCGCCCTCGATCACGGCGAAGCGTTGCAGCGGGCCTTCGTGAGTCGCGCAAACGGCAACACCCTTGGCCAGATCGATCGCCGAGCCGCCGCCGACGGCGATGATGCCGTCGCAGTCGCCCGCGCGATAGGCCGCCACTGCGTCGCGCACCGCAGCCTCGTTGGGGTTCGGCGGCGTGCCGTCATAGATCGGGACGGACGCCTTGCCAGCGAGTGCGTCGAGCACGATATCGATGATGCCTGCCGCCCGGACACCTTTGTCCGTGACGATCAACGGCTGCCTGATCCCCACTCGCTCGCATTCGCTGCTGAGCAAACGGATGGCGCCATAGTCGAACTGAATCTGCGTGATGTAGTTGATGAGAGACATGGGAATGAGCGTCAGTTATAGTGGCTGTGGGCGGCGCGGCGCCGGACTTCAACGGCCCAGAACCTGGCCGTCGCATTGATGCTGGCGCTTTTGAGACGCCGTTTGTGGGCCAGTATAAGGAGACGCCCCTTTCTCAGTAATTGAGAAGATTTGATACAGATATAACTTTTCCTCAACCCTCATGACACCGCCGCTCAACTCCATCATTTCCCGCCTGCATCTGAAGCAACTGCGACTCCTGATCGCCCTCGGAGATCACGGCTCATTGCTGAAGGCGGCGCAGCAGGTCGCGCTCACGCAGCCGGGCGCCAGCAAGGCCTTGCAGGAAATCGAAACGACATTCGGGACGCCGCTGTTCAATCGCACGAACCGGGGACTCGAGCCCAACGAAGCAGGACGCTGTGTGATTCGCTATGCGCGCCTGATCCACACCGATTTGTCGCACATGCGTGAAGAGATCGACGGGATCATGCGCGGCCAGGGCGGCCGTGTGGCCGTCGGTGTGATCATGGGCGCCGTGCCGTTGCTCACCGATGCGATTACGTCGCTGATCGCGCGTAACCCCGAAATCTCAGTCGAGATCGTGGAAGACACGAGCGCAACGTTGCTCAGCCAGATCGACGAAGGCCGGCTGGATCTGGCGATCTGCCGGACGACGATCAGTCAGACGCCGCAGCACTACGAAACCACGCGGATGCAGGAGGAAACGCTCGCAGTCGTGGCCAATGTGCAGCATCCGCTGCGGCGCGCGAAGAAGCTCAAGCTTCAGGACGTCGCGGAATACCGCTGGGTGGTGTATCGCGCGAACATGCCGATGCGGCTATTGCTGGAGCGCGAGTTTCGCGAAGCCGATATTCGCTTCCCCATGCATCTGCTCGAAACGACGTCTGCATTCGCCACGCTCGCGCTGCTGCAAAGCAATCCGTCGTTCGTCGCGCTGGTGTCGATCGACGTCGCACAGTTTTTCGCCAGTCACGAGATGACGTGCATCCTTCCGCTGCATCTTGCTTCGCGTAGCGAGCCTTATGAACTCGTCACCCGAAAAGGCGCGCAGCTCTCGCCCGGCGCGCGACAGCTGATCGAGGAGCTGAACGCCAAACATGGCGGCGAAGCGTAATGCCGCGGGTGCCGAGCGTCCCGCGTGATCACGGGCCCGGATGCCTGATAGTGCGTCATCGGGCCCGAATTCGCGCAACTTACGCGACGCCTTTATCAGCGAACGCTGCCGCCAGCGCGTGCAGGCCGTCGCGATAGATACCTTCGAAAAGTCTCGATGCTTCGTCGTCGCTCACACCGTTCGGCGTGAACTCACCGCTCCAGTCGACCAGCGATGCACCCGCCTCTTCCCCCTCGCGCACCTGCAGCGTCGAGCGATAGCCCGTGACGGGAAACGGCGCTTCGAGAATCGAATAGGTATAGCTGCGCGCGCGGTTGTCGAAGGCTTCCAGACGCTCGACGATCACATCGCCGTTCGGCGTGGCGAGACGCCGCACACGTCCGCCCTCGCTCAATTCGCTCGACGGAATGTAGGGCAGCCAGTCCGGCAGCGAGTTGAAGCCGCCGATCAGTTGCCACACCTTGTCGGGCGAAACGGGAATGCGGATCGACGCATTGGCTTGGGCCATGTCAGTCTCCTTAAGCCTTGACGGGCAGCGGTGCATTGGCGGCGACCAGACCTTGCTCGCGCAACTCGCGCCAGAAGTCTGCAGGAACCGCTTCCTTGACGGCGGCGTGGTCTTCCGCGATGCGCTCCGGCTTGCTCGCGCCGGGGATCACTGCGGCTACCACCGGATTGGCCAGCACGAACTGCAGCGCGGCGGCCTTGACGCTCACGTTGTGACGCGCGGCGAGCGCCTTGATGCGCTCGACCTTCGCGAGAATCTCAGGCGACGCCTTCTGGTATTCGAAGTGTGCGCCGCCCGCCAGCACGCCCGAGCTATACGGACCGCCGACGACAATCTCCACGTTTTTCGCGGCAGCGGTGGGCAGCAGACGCTGCAATGCACGCTCGTGATCGAGCAACGTATAGCGGCCTGCGAGCAGGAAGCCATCCGGTTTCACTTCCGAGAGATCGAGCAGCAGTTCGCACGGCTCGACGCGGTTGACACCCAGCCCCCACGCCTTGATCACGCCTTCGTCGCGCAGACGGTTCAGCACACGGAACGCGCCCTTGCGGGCCGATTCGAACATGGCGAGCCACTCGTCGCCGTAGAAGTCCTGCGCGACGTCGTGCACCCAGACGATGTCCAGACGATCCGTCTTCAGGCGCTTCAGGCTGTCTTCGATCGAGCGCTGCGTCGCGTCGGCCGAGTAGTCGTTGACGATCTTGTTCGGACGGCCGTAGGCGAACACATCCCCTTTCTCGCCGAGATCGCGCGCGCCGACATCCTCGATCTCGTCGAGAATCACGCGGCCTACTTTCGTGCTCAGCACGTAGTCGTCACGCCTGCGGCCGGCGAGCGCATCGCCAAGCCGGATTTCCGAGAGGCCCGCGCCGTACAACGGGGCCGTGTCGAAATAACGCACGCCTTGATCCCACGCTGCCTGGACGGTTGCCAGCGCTTCTTCCTCAGGGATGTTGCGAAACATGTTGCCCAGCGGCGCAGCGCCAAATCCCAGCTGTGTGCCGGCCGGCAGTTTGTCCTTGATGCTCATGACTTGCTCCTTTGATTGAGTCGGTAGCGCAAAGTCTAGGGTGACAAGTTAAGTCTGTCTAAGACATAATTCGACAAACTTGAGTCCGAAGAGGTCTTATATGCTGGATATCCGTCAACTGCATTATTTCGTCGCGGTCGCCGAAGAGGAGCACGTTGGGCGCGCCGCCGAGAAGCTGCATATCTCGCAATCGCCATTGAGCCGCCAGATCGCCCAGCTCGAGGAAAATCTGGGTCTTACACTATTCGAACGTTCGCAGCAGCGCATCCGGCTGACTACCGATGGGCGCACCTTTCTTGCGGAAACGCATGCGTTCCTGACGCACGCAAAACGGCTGGAATCGTTGGCGCGACGTCTTGGGCGCGGCGACGAAGGCGGGCTATGCATCGGCTATCTGGAGAACGCGATGCACTCCGGCGTGCTGCCTCGCGCGCTGCGGCAACTACGCGCGCAGAAGCCCGACGTGCACATCGCCCTTTACAGCTACCGGTCGGCCGATCAGCTGACCGGCTTGCGTCAGCGCAGCCTCGATATTGCGCTCGTTTGCGAGCCACTGTCTTCGGACGACCCGGACCTCGAATCGGCGCTGGTACTCGACGATCCCATGCTGCTCGCGATTCCCGAGGACCATCCGCTGGCGAACGCGTCGCGCTTTACACCGAACGATCTGGCGGCGCAGAAGTGGATTGCCGTGATGTATGAAGAGGGCGCGCTGCGCCACGACAATTTCATCGCAGCATGCGCGAAAGCCGGGTTCACACCCGATATCGCGATGGAAGCCACCGAGCCGCTCGCGGCACTTGGACTCGTTGCGGCGGGCCTCGGCGTCACGATGATCCAGCAAAGCCTGCGGCGCCATGCGCCCGCTGGCGTGGTGCTGCGTGAAGTCTCGTGGTTCAGTTATCGGACGGCGCTATGGGCGGCGTGGCATCGGGTCAACCTGAGACCACTGGTCGAGCAATTCCGCAAGACGCTGCTGCATTCAAGCGCGGCGCCCGCCATGTCTGCAGATACATAGCGGCACAGCGAGGGCTTGCGCGGTGACGCGTGAACTGCACCAAACGGCCTTCTATCTCCGATGCACGTTAATTTGGGGAAGGTGGACGCCGGAGTCTGGTCTCGGCACAGCTAGCCGCACTTTTCTGCCAGATCTGAGATTTCCTTCTGAAGCGCACTGAGGAATACGTTCACCCGATTCGGCACATATCGCCGGCTTGGGATGACCGCCCACACTGACAGGTCTTCCATCGCGGCGTCCTCCAGTTGAACCTGCACGAGCGAATGATCGGCCAGTTGCCTGAAGACGTCCCAGTACGTCAGCATTGCGAGCCCGAGTCCCTGCACAGCAGCCGTGCGTGCCGCTTCCACACTGGTCGTGGTGACATACCCTTCAATGCGCTCGCGTATCAGCTTGCCGTCGACAACGAGCGGCCAACTTCCCACCGAGTCAAGTCTGATACAACGATGCTGATCCAGTTCCGCCGACGTCGCAGGTCGTCCGTGCCTCTTCAGATACCCGGGCGAAGCACAAATAAGCCGTGGATTCGGAGCAATCTTTCTGGCCACCAGTTCCGAATCTCCCAGCGGTGCAATGCGTAATGCGAGATCCAGCCCCTGCCCCACGATATCGACCTGGCGATCGGAAAGGTCGAGGTCGATACGAAGTTCCGGGTTGGCCTCCAGCAGTCCCGGCAACATCGGCAACACGACCGATTGTCCGAAGCCACTCGGTGCGGTCAAACGCAATATGCCAGATGCAGTGCCCGACGACGGACTGAGTTCAGCTCGCGCGCCGGCTTCCGCAGCCACCATCGCCCTCGCGTAAGGGACAAACGCCTCCCCTTCTGCGGTCAGCGTCAGGGAGCGAGTGGTCCGATGAAAGAGGCGCACGCCGAGGTCTTCCTCGAGCGCGGCGATGCGCCGTGACACCTGCATGGGCACCACGTTCAGCTGACGAGCCGCCGCCGACAGGCTGCCCGCTGAGGCAACGGCGAGGAATGTCTGAACGTCCGGGAGGAACATCGTCTATATCCAAAAGTGTTAGGGCGGCTTCACGCGCCGACCTCTGTTTCCTGCCGCTCGCGACGCCTACCATGCAGTCACCTTCTTCACCAGACGAGCAGCGAAATGAGCGACGCAACCTCCCCCATCCTTTCTTCGTATAACCGCAATGGCATCGCATTACGCAACCGCATCGCCGTCGCACCCATGACGCGAATCACGGCCACGGAATACGGCCATCCGACCCAAACCATGTTCGACTACTACAAGCGCTTCGCGAAGGGCGGTTTCGGGCTGGTAACGACGGAAGGCATCTACACCGACAAGGCGTTCTCGCAAGGATACCGGTTTCAGCCAGGACTGGCCGACGACGAACAGGCGAAGGCATGGTCGACGTTCAATCGCGAGATGCATGAGCATGGGACCCCTGTGTTCGCGCAACTCATGCATGCCGGGGCGTTGAGTCAAGGCAACGTTTATCGAAGCCATACCGTGGGACCGTCGGCCGTCCGCCCCAAGGGCGAACAGATGAAGTTCTACTTCGGCCAGGGACACTATGCTGAGCCGAAACAGATGACGGATGCTGATATTGATGAAGCGATTCAGGGCTTCGTCGACGCGGCACGACGTGCCGTGAATATCGCCGGGTTCCAGGGCGTGGAAATTCATGGCGCTAACGGATATCTCCTCGACCAGTTCCTGACAGCAGGGACCAATCGCCGGACTGACCGTTGGGGCGGCGACACGAAGGCTCGCGTGCAACTGCTCGTCGATGTTGTCGAAGCAGTCAGGCTCGGCATCGGAGATGCTGTACCCGTGGGTATCCGGATTTCACAAGGCAAGGTCAACGATTTCGGTTCCAGGTGGTCGGGTGGCGAGGCGGATGCCGAAGTGATCTTCGGCACACTTGCCGATGCAGGCATCGACTTCCTTCACGTCACGGAGTTCGAGGCCTGGCAGCCGGCCTTCGAAGGCACGCACGATAGCCTCGTGACGCTGGCACGCCGTTACGCGCCCGCCGTCACCGTCATCGCAAACGGCGGCTTGCACACGGCTGAGCGTATCAACCACGCGCTGGCCTCCGGTGCGGATCTGGTGACCGTCGGACGCGGCGCGCTGGCGAATCCCGACCTGCCGAAACTGCTCGCAAACAGGCTCGAACCCCGTACATTCGACGGTTCGATCCTTCAACCGATCGCCAGCATCAAGCCCGAAGAACTCGCAATGCAGATAGCCGCTTCAACGTAACGTCCGCTTGCGCGGCAGCGCGCCGCGCAACCGTTCTGCCGCACGCTCCAGCCGTCAGGTTGCAAGCTCCGCATGTTGTTTCTCCCGTTGCGAACGACGCCAGTCCGCTGGCGTCATGCCCAAACGTTGACTGAACGCGCGCCGGAATGCGGCGACGGATTGATAGCCGACTGTCTCGGCCACAACCTCGGTCGAAATGCCGGGTCTTTTCAGTTCGTTGGCCGCCAGCGCCATGCGGATATCGGTCAAGAGATCATTCGGCGAACGGCCCAGCTTGTCCTGAAAGTGACGAATCAACGTTGCACGCGACATGCTGCAGAGGTTCGCCAGTTCCGGCAGCGTCCATGCCCGTGCCGGGTCGCTGAAGATCGCCGTGAGCGCGGGAGACAGGCGCGGATTGCCTGCGAGCGCGAGCAGTCCGACAGGTGCTTCATCGGACTCGCTGGCCACGCGCATCGTCAGCGCAAACAGCGCCGCCGATAACGCATTCATCATCGCGTAGCCGCCAAGATTGTCTGCACCCGCCTCTGCTCGCATGAGTGCCACGAGACCGTTCAGGTGCTCGTAGGCCGCACCATCCGTGCCGTGCTTTACACCGCTTTTTGTCGGCGACGTATGCGTGACAAGCCGTGCAGGCAGATACGCACGGATGAACCGGTCATGTGGCGGCGCCAGAATGATCCGCCCGCAGAGCATGTCGAGACGCGGGCCGGTGCCCTTGTTTTCGCTAATGGTCAGGTTCAGTGCGGCGCGCTCGTGCGCCCGCTTCGGCCGCGCGCCGCTACCGTCGTGAAGCATGTGGGCACCGCCGTGCGCCAGCATTACGATGTCGCCTGCGCAAAGCTGCTGCGGCTTGCCGGAACCCGGCGTCTCCAGAACGGCCGACCCGCTGAGAATGATGTGATACGGCATCTCACCCGGGTCCGAATCGCCATAGATCACTTCCCACGGTGCGCCATACGAACAGCGCAATTCGAGTTGACCGTGCACGGTCATCATGCCGAGCAAACGGCTCAGCCAATCTTGCGAAAGTGACATCGCGGCTCCACGTGATACTTTTGAGCATGATATTGATAATCCAAGGACTCAACAAGCTCATTCGCCGCACCTAAAGTGGAGGCTCCTAACCACCACTGAATGAGGTCCAACATGAGTCGCATCGCCATCCCCGCAGTCCAGAACGCAACGGGCGCCACCGCCGAAGTCTATGGACGGGTTCGCAAAATAGCCGGCGGCAGCGTGCCGAATCTGTTCGCGGCGCTCGGCCATCTCGCGCCCGCGACATTGAATGCGGCGCTAGACGCGGAAGGCGCGCTGGCATCGAGCAGTCTGAGCAAGCAGGATCTGGAAACCATCAAGCTGCTCGTGAGCGAGCAAACGGGCTGCGACTACTGCGTCGCCGCGCACGTGATGCTGGGCAAGATGACCGGGCTGTCGCCCGAAGCGCTTAAGCACATTCGCGCGGGTCAGGCGACTGGCGATGCCCGACGCGACGCCCTCATCCGTTTCGTGCTGACCCTGCAGACGACCCGCGGCACGATCGGCGAAAGCGAACTCGCAGCGATTCGCGCCGCAGGCTACAGCGACACGCAACTCGCGGAAATCTCGCTGGCAATCGCCATGACGATTTTCACGAACACCTTCAACCGCATCAACGACACCGACGTCGATTTCCCGCCGGTCAAATGACGTCGCTTTGACGCGCGCACAGGCGGCGCGATGACGTGCCGCCCGCGCCGTACACCTGGCGCGCCGACGCCGACGGACCTGTCGCGATCGTCGCGCATTCACCCTTAGCTGGATTGGAGAAAGTCATGTCTCAGGTTGAACAGTTCGATACGTTGATTCTCGGCAGTGGCCAGGGCGGCAAACTGCTGGCCTGGCATCTGGGCCGGTCAGGACAACGTGTGGCCGTGGTCGAACGGCAGTGGGTGGGCGGCTCGTGTCCGGCCGTCGCGTGCCTGCCGAGCAAGAACGAAATCTGGAGCGCGCGCGTGGCTCATCTGGCGCGGCATGCCGCTGACTTCGGCGCGACTACGGGACCTGTCGCCATCGACATGGCAAAGGTTCGCGAACGCAAGCGCGGCATGGTCGAACGTGAAGCCGCGTTTCACGTGCAGGCGTATGAATCGAGCGGCGCTGAACTGATCATGGGCGTCGGCCGTTTTGTCGGGCCGAAGACCATCGAGGTGCAACTGAACGGCGGCGGCACGCGTACGCTCAGCGCAAGCCAGGTCGTGGTCAACGTCGGGACGCACGCAGCGATTCCCGACGTCCCGGGACTGCGCGCTGCCGAACCGCTGACGCACATCGGCGCGCTGGATCTCGACCGTGCACCCGCACATCTGATCGTCCTCGGTGGCGGCTATATCGGCGTGGAGATGGCGCAGGCTTACCGGCGCTTCGGCAGTCGCGTGACGATCATCGAGCGCGGTGCAAGACTGATGGCCCGCGAAGATGCGGACGTCGGCGCGGAGATGATGCGCATGCTTCGCGCGGAAGAAATCGATGTCGTGCTGGATGCACGGATAGTCAGCGTCGAGGGCCGCTCGGGCACGCATGTCCGCGTCGTCGTGCGCACGCCTTCGGGTGACCGGACTCTGGATGGAAGCGACATTCTTGTCGCCACCGGCCGGGTTCCCAACACAGCCGGCATCGGCCTGGAGCACGCAGGCATCCAGCTCGACGAACGTGGATACATTCGGGTGAACGACCGGCTGCAAACCTCGGCACCCGACGTCTGGGCAATTGGCGAAGTCGCGGGCAGTCCGCAATTCACGCATGTATCGGTCGATGACTTCAGAATCGTGCGCGACAACCTGGCAGGCGGCAATCGCAGCACTGGCGATCGTCTGATTCCGTACACGCTGTTCACCGATCCCCCGCTCGCGCGCGTTGGACTAAGCGAAAGCGATGCGCAACGTCAAGGTATCGGCGTTCGTGTCGCAATACTTCCCATGAACAACGTGCTGCGGACGGAAGCGACCGACGAGACGCAGGGCTTCATGAAGGTGCTCGTCAGCGCAAACGACGATCGCATACTCGGCTTCACAATGATCGGCTCGGAAGCTGGAGAAGTGATGGCGGCCATGCAGACAGCGATGATTGCGGATCTCCCGTACCAGAAACTCCGGGATGCCGTGATCTCTCATCTGACCGTCGCCGAAGGCCTTGGACCGCTGCTGTCAAGGGTGCCCAAGCGAACCGGCGAGTGAGGAAGACAGGAGGCCAGGTTTAAAGAAAGGTGCGGCTGTATTGGATGCCCATCACCCCGTGATGGGCATCGCGCGGTGGGATAAGGCGCCGCACTGATTGCCGGAATGAAGCCGACGATCAATGCTATGAACCGACCCGGAGCGGTCAACCGTGTCCGGCGCAAGCGGACACTCAATCGCGAGCTAATAAGGACGGTTCGAATGGCGGAACACGTGCTCTAACGATTCCTGCCTTCCAGTTCGTAGACGACTTCACACCAGCCCGCGACGCTGTTCAATTCGCTCACAATTGCGGCGACTCTCAATTCGAACTTCGCGCGATGCAATAGAGGGCCTATTGCATATCGCTTCGCTTCATCTGCAACGTGTTCGAAATTCTGATGGAAATCCGCAGTCATGACGTCTCGCCAAATGCATTCAGCTGCGAGGCGGACCAATATCTCCAGCGCGTTTCCCTGTGTCCAGTCATATTCGCCCCAAGCAATCCGGCGAAGAACCTCGACTGCAGAAGAACGGAAATGGAAGAGAATCTCGAACACAGCGAATTGCCAGGCGGTGAGCCAAGCTCCCAGACCACGCACTCCAGATTCGAATGTCTCCGGAGTTGGACATGAAGGCGTGTGGAGTCGGGATACCAGCATCTCAATGGCGCTCGGTCCGAGTTGCCCAGCGACGTCGGCCGCTCGCGAGCCAAAACGCTACCTGGGAATCGACAAGTATTGCGACAGAGCGAATTGCAGTTTCAGCGCGTCGGGCTCAATGTTTTTTGCCGCGCGATCGCTCTCGCGTTGAGCGGAAAATATTTTGAGAATATTTCGCATGCGAAGGTCGGTCAGCATACAACAGCTTGGGCGTTCAACTAGATGCGAGAATTTAGCCGACATTGTCAACGATCTTGGTACCGCAGTCGACCGTCTCTTACTGGCCGAGGGCGTGTGAAAACGCACCCTAAACGCGACGCTCGAAAAAATCGACCCTCCAGATCGTGCTGTGTTGGCTTCGCAGTGCCTTGGGAAGGGTAAAGCGACACCTGAAAACCGAGTACTTTCGAGTTTTCACACGCCCTCGGCCGAGCGGCGACATCCTCGAAGACCTTCACTTTCGGGCGACATCGAGCACGGTTACCGGCTTGCGCTCAGTTCCTGCTGTCGCCGCACTCGCGCGTCTTCCTCAAGACGTGTCGCTTCGAGTTCCTCCAGCACGCCATCGAGGTCCACAGGTCGCGTGTCGACTTCGATGCGACCCGTCAATTCGGCGTCGACATGCAGCCGCCCTGCTTCGAAGAGCGCCCAGATCTCCGTGCCATAACTCGCGGTGAGTATTTGCGGTGCAAACCGTCCGAAGTACGCGGCCAGGTTGTCGACGTCTCGCTTGAGCATCGAGGCGGCTTCGTTGTTGCCGGCTGCGTCGACGGCTTGCGGCAGATCAATTATCACTGGTCCATCCGCTGCCAGCAGGATGTTGTATTCCGACAGGTCGCCGTGAATTACGCCCGCGCAGAGCATGCGGACAACCTGGTTCAGCAGCAGCGCGTGCAGTTCGAGGGCGCGGGCTTCGTTCAGTTCGACGTCGTTGAGCCGTGGTGCGACGTTACCCACCTTGTCGATCACCAGTTCCATCAGCAACACGCCGTCGGTACAAATATAGGGTTGCGGCACGCGCACACCTGCGTTGGCGAGCCGGAACAGCGCGTCCGCTTCAGCGTTCTGCCATGACGCTTCCTGCATCTGACGGCCGTAGCGCGTACCTTTTTCCATCGCCCGCGCCTGTCTGCTGTTCTTGACCTTGCGACCGTCCCGATACGACGCGGCTTGCCGAAAACTGCGCTGCTTCGCGTCCTTGTAGACCTTGGCGCAACGCGTCGATTCGCCGCTGCGCACGACGTAGACCGTTGCCTCCTTGCCGCTCATCAACTGGCCGATGACCTCGTCGATAAGTTCTTCTTCGAGAAGCGGTGCAAGTCGTTTGGGTATTTTCATACGATCGTCGGCCACAGCTCGTGGAACGTGCATTCCGAGCGCGTGGATGGTGAATGGCCCGCTGGGGTATGCGCGACCAACGAACCGATGAATCGAGCAGCCGGTGCTGGCGGCCGTAAGCTTGCTGTGTGGGAGATGGATGGAGTCATGCCGGATTATAAGGGTGAACGAACGGAGGCAAATCTCCCGCCGACTGTGTAAATGCATTGCGCCGCAGATCCAGACCGCTCGCTGCTTGGCACGACCGGCAACACACGACCCACATGGGACGGTCGATTCGCTCGACAACGGCCATTCAACGGTGCGGGTGACGGCTCGCGCCAAGACGAGTCAACCTGATCCAAGCCCTCTCTATAGGAGGCGTCATCGGTGACCCGAGCGGATTTCAACGCGCTCTCAATTGAGAACACGCTTTCCGTAAATCCACTCAATGCTTCCATAGGGGGCAAGACGATCAAGGTCATCCAGCTTCGCCTTTCCTTCAGCTGAATTTCCCTTTACATACTTGGCATAGGCGCCTTGATAGAACAGTGCTTCGGCGACGGCGTCCTCCTTTTCTGTCCCAGACATCGTCGTGAGAATCTCCGTCACTTCGCTAGTCGTGTCTTCGCCTTGGTACATGCGCAGCAGGGCCCCATAGTGACTCTTATTATGTGCCGCGTAGTACGCTGCTTCCTGTTCCAGAGTTGGGTTCATCAACGCCGGGTTTTTGGCTCTAGCCATGATGTAGCGATAAACGAGGCTCCTATATGGATAGAAAGTTGACGATTCAAGTACGGACTGTGTGTCGGCTAGCGTATCGATAGCGCTCTGCCATTGCTCTAACTGAATATATGCGAAAGTCGCGGTTACGAATCCTTCTGTATAGGTGCTCAACGCGGACGCGCGGTCGATAGCCGGTCGGCTGTTCGCATATTTGCGGGTAAGCTCCAGTCCCGGCGCTAGCACTGTGAGAGCCCCTTGTGGAACGTTCAGGCTAAACAGAATTCCCGCTTTGGTCGCGATGACATCTTTGTTCTTCGAAGGATCGAGCAAGCTAAGTGCGTGGTTGATAACGACAAGCGCCTCAGTCGATCTGCCGAGAGAATCGAGTTCCGCTGCCTCCTGTTGCATTGCGAACGCCCGCTTCTGGTCAGTTGTGGCCGAGGCTTCGTCAGCCTTGGCGCTTTCCAGTCCCTTCTCATGTTCACTTTTCAGCGCATTTCCTCCGAGTTCAGAAGTGGGGATGCGTGTTGATTTTTGATCCACAGAGTTGGAAACGTTGCCCGAATCTCCGAGATACTGTTGCACGCAACCGGTGGCCAACAAGGCGTAGCAGGAGACGATAGCGGCAACAGACAATAAACGTCGGTTCAGCATGGATCTACTTTCTATCAGGTTAGTGATTGCGGGGGCGATCCAACGGACTAACGGAAGCATGGCCCTAGCCTTAAAAAATTACATCTTCAAGAGACCGGACATTGTCGACGATTTGCTGGCAGATGGCGGATGACCGAAAGTGGCCGCACGCATGCCTCATGCGCCTGCATCATCGGTTCTGCATTGATCAGCGACAGGGGTCCCTCAGGAGCCGCTTACGGCCGTGCCCTTTACGGTCTGATCCGATGATCCGTGAATTCATAGTCGGCCATGCAGTCAGCCGAAGGGTTTCGCTCAATCGCAGAAACATGAACGGTATCGCTGTCTGTAAAAGCGTAGGTGTACACATCGGGGATAGAGTCGCCCTCCGTGGTGAGGGAAATCTTGTCGTCTTTGGTTTCCCACTGGCCCCTCTCTATATTCAAAAACTTAGTCCTTTCGGGATTTTGGAAGAACGCAATTTCGAACTTGCCATCCGATGACCTTTTCATGGTCCACGCCATATATGAACACTTGCCATCCTTGTCTCTTTGCCCCTCCCATGTGCCAACCATACGATCATCGAGAGCCGAGGCGAGATTGGAGAAGCAAAGAAAAACTGCAACAAGTAATACATCTCGAACTTTGATTTTCATAGCGATTCCGAGCATCAATAGCAGTTAGTACGCTCACCGGAGGTACGTGCAGCATCCTGCCCGTTCCGAACGAAGAGCGCTCACACCGTCCTTACGGCAAATTGGCGTGAAACTTAAGTGATTGACTGAAGGCTGTGTCTGGCTTGCCGTGGTCGTCCGAGTCGCATCGGAGCCGAAGTGTCGACGATTTAGCGACCGGCATCGAATGGCCGAAAATGGCCGAACCCGGAAATCCATCGGCAGACGACGAACGGGCCGCCTGGATCGACCCCCGAACTTCCCTAGTCGACCTGCTGCTGCCGGTCCGGTCGCCGCAGTTTCAAGGGCCGGTATCAGAGCGGAGCAGTCACTTCGCACCGTTGCTCCCGGCCGGATAACCGGCCATGAAAACCGTTTTGGAGAATATACAACCCGCGCGCGCGTATCTGCTCGTCTCATCGCTCCTTCCTAAGGCGCTTTTGTATTTCAACTACGTCAAGCTCCGAAAAGTCATCGCTCACCCCCTCGAATATCAACCGCTGCGTTTCTTCGCTCAGGTCCGCGCGAACCATACCGAGAAATTTTGCTTCGGCAGCGATGATCAAGCGGTGATACTTTTGATGCAAGCGTCCCTGTTCCAGGTAGTCTGCAACGCGCTTCGAAAATTTCGCTTCAAGTTTTTCCTTTTGCTCACCCCGATCAAGCACTTCTGCTTCTTTATCCGTTAGTCCGGCTCCACGTCCCGCAGTGTTGACCAGATCCTCCATCTCTTGCAAATCGAGCGCTAGCCCTTGCGTCTGGAAAACACGCGCACGCTCACCATTAGCCACAATCACCCAGGTAATATCGCTCATCGCACATCTCCTTCACAGAACAAAGCATTTGACCAACCATTCGCTGTAGAAGTGAACGTCGCGCAGCACTGCCTCGCGTGGATAGCCCGCGTCTCTATCATGGCGCAACGGTCGCGATCCGACACGGCAAAACCGCATCGAACCGACCTGGAACGGGGCGATGCGAGCCGATACATATCATCGGTACTTCCGATATTCACACAGGCCTGTCCAGTCCCTAGAATTTCTTCACCGGTATCTCCGGCGGCGCGAGACCGTGGCCTCCGCGTTTTGCCTTGGAGACGACGTATCGATCGACTATATACACAGTACCTGCCCGGTCACGCGACGCCGTCCTCGCTCGCATTGTGACTCGGGGGGAATGAGTTTTCGCTGGCACACCAATTCGGAGCAGAAGACTGTCCTGCAAAAATCCGTGCGTATCAGCGGATGGATGCAAACGCTCCATATGACGGAGGCAATTTCACCATGCCCTTGCTCTGCGATATCTGTCATACCCGTCCCGCCGTGGCCCGTGTAAGCGTCGTGCAGAACGGCGAACGTAAGACCATGTCGATATGCGACTACGACTACCGTCAATTGATGCGCCATCAGAGCATGGTTAACCCATTCGACTCGTTGCTGGGTGGCGGCTCGGGCCTGTCACGCTTCTTCGGCGGCTTTGACGACGGTGACGGCGAAGAAACGGGACTTGCCGCCGAAGTGCCGCGCGAATCGGTCGATGCAACCGACGCCTTTAGTGAACAGACGTTGGAACTGCTACAGCGAGCCGCCGAAAAAGCGCACGAACTGCGCCGGAAAGAACTCGATACCGAGCACCTGCTCTACGTGCTCGCGGATACCGACATCGTCGCCGCGCTGTTGAAAGAACTGAAGTTGTCGCCGCAAGACATCAAGGGATACATCGACGAGCACGCGCAGACGGGAACGGCCGAAGCCGACACGCCGCTCGACAGGATGACGATTTCCCCACGTCTGAAGAAGGCATTTCAACACGCGTTTCAGGCGTCGCGCGATCTCGGGCATTCGTACGTCGGCCCCGAACATCTGCTGATCGGCCTCGCGGCCGTGCCCGACAGCATTGCAGGCACCTTGCTCAAAAAGTATGGCGTCACGCCTGAGGCACTGCGGCAGAAGGTCGTGAAGGTCGTCGGCAAGGGCGCCGAGGACGGCCGTGTCGATACGCCGACGGGCACGCCGAATCTCGACAAGTTCGGACGCGACCTGACGGCAATGGCGCGCCAGGGCAAGCTCGACCCGGTGCTGGGGCGCGCACAGGAAATTGAAAGCACAATCGAGGTGCTCGCGCGCCGGAAGAAGAACAACCCCGTGCTGATCGGCGAGCCGGGCGTCGGCAAGACGGCGATCGTCGAGGGCCTTGCACAGCGGATCGTAAACGGCGATGTGCCCGAGGTGCTTCGCGGCAAGCGGCTCGTCGAAGTGAACATCAATTCGATGGTGGCAGGCGCCAAGTATCGCGGTGAATTCGAGGAGCGCGCCAAGCAGATGATCGATGAGGTCACGGCGAAACAGGCCGAACTGATCCTGTTCATCGACGAGCTGCATACGATCGTCGGCGCAGGCCAGGGTGGCGGTGAAGGCGGACTCGACATCGCAAACGTGCTCAAGCCCGCGCTCGCGCGCGGAGAACTGAGCCTGATCGGCGCGACGACGCTGAACGAATATCAGAAGTACATCGAAAAGGACGCCGCGCTCGAACGGCGTTTCCAGCCCGTACTGGTACCGGAGCCGACGGTCGAGCAGACCATCGTCATCCTGCGCGGACTGCGCGACAAGCTCGAAGCGCACCATCAGGTAACGTTTGCCGATGATGCGTTCGTCGCCGCTGCCGAATTGTCCGATCGCTACATTACTTCGCGCTTCCTCCCGGACAAGGCCATCGATCTGATCGACCAGGCCGCCGCACGCGTGCGCATCGGCGCGACTTCGCGGCCTGCCGGCATTCAGGAACTAGAAGCCGAGATTGCGCAACTCAGGCGTGAGCAGGATTACGCGTCGTCGCGCAAACGCTTCGACGAGGCGAAAGGCTTCGAGGATCGCATCAACGATAAACAAAAGGCGCTCGATGAGCAGACCGAGGCGTGGCAACGCAAAACCGGCTCCGAGACGCTGGAGGTGACCGTCGAAGCGATCGCGGAGGTCGTCTCGCGCCTCACGGGCATTCCCGTGTCCGATCTGACGCAGGAAGAGCGCCAGAAGCTGCTCAGGATGGAAGAGACGCTGCGTGAAAGAGTCGTAGGGCAAGACGATGCCGTCATCGCCGTGAGCGATGCGGTGCGTATGTCGCGCGCGGGGCTCGGTCAGACACACAAGCCGATCGCTACCTTTCTGTTTCTCGGACCGACGGGCGTCGGCAAAACGGAACTCGCGAAAGCGCTGGCCGAAACCGTATTTGGCGATGAACAGGCGGTGATCCGCATCGACATGTCCGAATACATGGAGCGTCATGCAGTGGCACGGCTCATCGGCGCGCCGCCCGGCTATGTCGGCTACGACGAAGGCGGTCAGCTTACCGAACGCGTGCGGCGTCGCCCGTACAGCGTGATCCTGCTCGACGAAATCGAGAAAGCGCACCCCGACGTGAACAACGTGTTGCTACAGGTCTTCGACGATGGACGCCTGACGGATGGAAAGGGCCGGGTCGTGGACTTCAGCAACACGATCATCATCGCGACCAGCAATCTGGGTGCGTCGATCATCATGGAAAACCTGGAGCGGCCCGAAGCCGCTCGCATGACCGAAAAGGCCTTGCGCGACGAATTGATGACGGTGCTAAAGGGTCACTTCCGCCCCGAATTCCTGAATCGTCTCGACGAGATCATCGTATTCCACTCGCTGTCGCGCGAGAACATCCGTTCTATCGTTCAAATCCAGATCGACCGCGTCATACGCACTGCTGCCGCGCAAGGCATCACGCTCAAGATCGACGATTCCGTCATCGAGCATCTGGTCGAAGCGGGTTACCAGCCCGAGTTCGGCGCTCGCGAACTGAAGCGACAGATTCGACAGGAAATCGAAAGAAAGCTCGCGAAGGAAATGCTCGGCGATGCACTCAGATCCGGTGATACCGCCGACGTCACCTATGACAAAGACAGTGGTGAGGTCAAATTCCACAAGATCGCATCGGCATCGAAACCGGCAAAGGACAAGCCGAAAGCAGGTAACGGGCACGATGCGCAGCCCGATGGCGACGCGCAGACACCGCTCGCAGATTCCGCATCCAGCAAGGGACGTAAGAAGCGTGGTTCAACAGAGTCTGGTAAACATACCAGGTGAATCACCTGAGCTTTGTCTCCAATGGCGTGCTTATCGATTAGATCGCTTTCAACCTGTAACCGACCTACCCGTTCTTCACTCGATCTATACAAGCAAAGACATCGGTTGTGCGCTCCTGTAAAGAGCGCATAACTCGTCAATAACTTTTCGACTCGAGACCGTAGCCGTATATGGAAATAGAAACCTCACCACGCCATCGATCGGTGCATAAATTTCTGGTTCGGAAACCTTAACGGAGTGCGAGATGACGACACGACGCGAAGTTCCAGGCATTCGCCCATATGACGGACCCGCGGGTGGTTGGGGCGCGCTCCGCGCCACGGCTCAGGCGGTCCGCCAGCAGATGGAAAGCATCTCCGCCCCAATTACGCTCATGCGGACCAACCAGCCGGATGGCTTTGATTGTCCCGGATGCGCGTGGCCTGACAAGGAACATCGCTCCACATTCCAGTTCTGCGAGAACGGTGCAAAGGCTGTCACCTGGGAAGCGACGACCAAACGTGTTCCTCCCGAGTTCTTCGCCAGCAACACCGTGACTTCCTTGTTGAAAAAATCGGACTACGAACTGGAAGACATGGGACGCCTTACCCATCCGCTCGTCTACGATCGGGCAACGGATACCTATCGTGCTGTTGAATGGGAGGACGCGTTTGCGCGCATAGGTGAAATCCTGCGGACGCTTTCGCCGGACCAGGTCGAATTCTATACCTCCGGTCGCGCCTCGAACGAGGCGGCATACCTGTATCAGTTATTTGCCCGTGAGTACGGTACAAACAATTTTCCTGATTGCTCGAACATGTGTCATGAGCCGACCAGCGTCGGCTTGCCTCGTTCAATCGGCATCGGCAAGGGAACGGTTTCGCTGGAAGACTTCGACTCGGCCGAGCTCATCATATCGATTGGTCACAATCCCGGCACGAATCATCCGCGCATGATGGGAACGCTGCACGAAGCGTCGCGGCGCAACGTTCCCATCATCGTGTTCAATCCGCTGCGTGAGCGCGCGCTCGAACGGTTCGCCGATCCGCAGAACTTCCTCGAAATGGCAACCTATGCATCCACGCGCATTGCCTCGACCTATTTTCAGGTAGACGCAGGCGGCGATGCAGCCGCGCTGAAGGGCGTCATGAAAGCACTGCTTCAGATGGAGGCGGAGCAAGGCAATGTACTCGACCGCGAGTTCATCGCCGCGCACACGGAGGGTTTCGACGCGTTCGCCGCTGATCTTGAAGCGACGTCGTGGGACGATATCGAAAAGGCGAGTGGCCTCACGCGCCCCGATCTCGAAGAAGTCGCCCTTGCCTATGCGAAATCCAATGCGACCATCGTGACCTACGGGATGGGCATCACACAGCACAACAAAGGCACAGCCAACGTCCGTCTGATTGCCGACCTGTTATTGCTGCGCGGCAACTTCGGCAAACCAGGTGCAGGCATCTGCCCGCTTCGCGGACATTCGAACGTACAGGGGAATCGCACGGTCGGCATTACGGAGAAGCCATCCGGCGAGTTTCTCAAGCTGATCGAACAAACCTGCGGCTTCACCCCACCCTCGGAACACGGCCATGATGCCGTCCAGGCGATGCAGGCGATGATCGAAGGCAAATCGAAAGCGCTGATCTGCCTGGGTGGAAACTTCGCGGTCGCATTGCCCGATCCGGAAGCGTCGTTTCCCGCCATGGCCGGGCTCGACCTGGCCGTCCATATCGGCACGAAGCTCAATCGCACTCACCTGCTGGTATCGAAGGAAACCTACCTGTTCCCTTGCCTTGGCCGTACCGAACTCGACATGCAGGCTGGAGGTCAGCAGTCGGTCACGGTGGAAGACTCGATGTCCATGGTTCATGCATCGGCCGGCAAGCTCACCCCAGCGTCGGAACATCTGCGCTCGGAGCCCGCCATCGTCGCCGGCATGGCGCGCGCGACGCTACCCAACAGCAAGGTAGCGTGGATGGAACTCATTGGCGATTACGACAAGATCCGCGACCTGATCGAGCAGACCGTCCCGGGCTTCGAAGCGTTCAACGAACGTATCCGGCATCCCGGCGGATTTCGCCTCCCGCTGCCGCCAACCGAGCGGCAGTGGCCCACGCCGTCCGGAAAGGCGATCTTCTCGGTCTATGACGGCGTCAAGGAAGACGCGGACGTGCTCGGCGCAGAGAACGTACTGCGGCTCATCACGATACGCAGCCACGACCAGTACAACACCACCATTTATGCGATGGACGACCGCTATCGCGGCGTATTCGGCCGGCGTGACGTGCTGTTCATGAACGAATCCGACCTCGAAGAGCGCGGGCTCGAACATGGCGACCTGGTCGACATCGAGACGATCGTCTCAGGCAGACAGTTGCGCATGAAGAACATCACCGCGATCGTGTATGCCATTGCAAAGGGCTCGGTAGCCGCGTACTACCCGGAAGCCAACGTTCTGGTCCCGCTCGACTATATCGACAAGGAGTGTGGCACGCCCTCCTACAAGTCTGTGCCCGTCAAGGTCACGCGCGCGACGGCGAGTTGACGGTGTCAGTTGCCTTTGCGCACGGGGTTTGAGGACACAACCGCAGGCTCCGTGAGTAGCGGCTTGTCGTTCAGTACGTTATACGGGTCACGTCACAATCGATCCTGGCGAGTCATCCGGCAAATGTCGTCATCAACGGGAGCTATTGACCGATTATGGAAATCTTCGACGCCTTTCATCTCGCCCGGTTGCAGTTTGCGTTCACCGTATCGTTTCATATCGTCTTTCCCGCCATCAGCATCGGCATGGCCAGCTTTCTCGCCGTGCTCGAATGGCGCTGGCTGCTGACGGGCGACACCGCATACAAGGACATGTTCCTTTTCTGGTCGAAGATCTTCGCGGTCGGGTTCGGGATGGGCGTCGTCTCGGGCGTGGTGATGGCCTATGAGTTTGGCACCAACTGGAGCGGCTTTTCCAGCATCGCCGGGAATATCACCGGGCCGCTTCTCACCTATGAAGTATTGACGGCATTTTTTCTGGAAGCAGGGTTCCTCGGCGTGATGCTGTTCGGCTGGCATCGCGTGAGTCCGCGCGCGCATTTCTTTGCGACGTTGATGGTCGCAGTCGGCACGCTGATTTCCACGTTCTGGATTCTCGCGTCGAATAGCTTCATGCATACGCCGCAAGGATATGCAATCGAAAACGGCCGTATTGTGCCCGTCGACTGGTTCAAGGTGATCTTCAATCCGTCATTCCCGTATCGCCTCGCGCACATGACGATTGCCGCCTTCATCGTGGCCGGCTTCATCGTCGCGGCGTGCGGCGCGTGGCACCTGCTGCACGGCCGACGCGACAAGCCCGTCATGCGCAGCTTTTCGATGGCATTGTGGATATTGCTCCTGCTGACGCCGATACAGATCCTGGTGGGCGACGCGCATGGTCTCAATACACGCAAGTACCAGCCCGCGAAAATCGCTGCAATCGAAGGGTTATGGGAAACGGAGAAAGGCGGCACCGCGCTGAATCTGGTCGGTCTGCCCGACATGGACGCCGAAGTCACGCGATACGCCATTCAGATTCCGCACCTGGGCAGCCTGATTCTGACGCATAGCTGGAATGGCGAAATTCGTGGCCTCAAAGAGTTCCCGCCTCAGGACCGGCCTTATTCACCCATTATTTTCTGGACGTTCAGGCTGATGGCGGGTCTCGGCATGCTAATGCTGCTGACGGCGCTGGTCGGTCTGCTGCTCAGGATACGCGGCCAGTTGTACGAGACGCGCTGGTTTCAGCGCTTCGTATTCTGCATGGGACCGTCGGGCATCGTGGCGCTGCTGGCCGGCTGGATCACCACGGAAGTCGGCCGTCAGCCGTGGACCGTCTACGGCGTATTGCGCACGGTGGATTCTCTGTCGCCGGTCGATGCACAGCAGGCGGGCGTGTCCCTGCTCATCTTCGTGCTGGTGTATTTCCTGGTGTTCGGCGTCGGCATCTATTACATGCTGATGATGATGAAGCGTGGCCCTGACGAGCACATCGAGCGCCGCGATCAACGCAAGCATCCCGTATTGCACAACCGCGCTCTCGAAGCGCTGGAAGGAGAATGAGCCATGCAAATCGACCTTCCTGTCATATGGGCCGCAATCATCGGGCTGGGCGTGTTCATCTATGTGATGCTCGACGGCTTCGATCTCGGCATCGGCCTGCTGTTTCCATTCTTCGAGGCGAAAAACGACCGGCAAGTGATGCTCAATACAGTCGCCCCCGTCTGGGACGGCAACGAAACGTTTCTCGTGCTCGGTGGTGCCGGCCTGTACGGTGCATTCCCCGTTGTCTATTCGACGCTGCTGCCCGCCAACTATCTGCCGTTGATCCTGATGGTCGTGGGTCTGATCTTTCGCGGCGCGGCGTTCGAACTGCGCGGGAAAGCGACCCGTACGCAGCATGCGTGGGATCTCGCGTTCATCTGCGGCTCGGGGCTCGCCGCGCTCTGCCAGGGCATCGTATTGGGATCGCTGTTGCAAGGAATCAAAATCGCCGACGGACGTTTCGTCGGCGGTCCGTTCGACTGGCTCTCGCCATTCAGCCTGTTCTGCGGAATCGGCGTGCTCATCACGTATGCGACGCTCGGCTGCGGATGGCTCATCCTGAAGACGGAAGGCGAGCTGCAACGCAATATGCGCCAGTTGATGAGACCGCTCGTGTGCGTGCTGCTCGGCGCCATCACCATCGTGAGCCTGTGGACAGTGATTGGCCTGCCTGCCGTTGCGCATCGTTGGTTCGGCAGCGGCAACCTCGGCTGGTTCCTTCCCGTTCCCCTTCTGGTGATCGCGTGCGTGTGGGGAATCTTCCGTTCAGTCCGCTTGCAGCACGAAGCGATGCCGTTCATTCTCACGCTTGCGATCTGCTTTCTTGGCTACAGCGGCTTGCTGATCAGCATCTGGCCAAACATCGTGCCGCCCTCACTGTCGATCTGGGAGGCGTCGTCGAGTCCATCAAGCCAGCTGTTTGCGCTCGTGGGCACCGTCATCATTCTGCCCATCATCCTTGTCTACAACGCAATGCAATATCGTGTATTCCGGGGCAAAGTGCGGGAGGGAGACCCGGGCTATCACTGATCTCAATCGTTATTCCGGGGGACATGGACGGGCATATCTTTCCGGCCGCCGGCCGACGTCTGAGTTGGCGGCGAATCAATCTGTACAAAAGAAGAGCACGCTATGATCCTGAGGCCGAGACAGAACTGGTTCAGCTTGTTGTTCGTCTGGAACGGTTCCGTATTGCAATCGATTATTCCCCAGCTTTTGTTCATGGCGGTCGTCAGCAGTCTGGCCGTCGTCACGCAGGGACGCATCTTTGGCGAAAAGATCCCCCTTAACACAACGCCCTTTACGCTCTTCGGGCTTACTCTTGCGATTTTCCTCGCATTCCGCAATACCGCAAGCTATCAGCGATTCGACGAGGCGCGCCGACTCTGGGGCAATTTGCTGATCTCCGCTCGTGACCTCACTTCACAACTGCAATGTTATGCGCCTCAGAGCGACGAAAGCCGTTCCGTCGCGCATACCCTGATTGCGTTTGTCTACGCACTCAAGCATCAATTGCGCGGTACTGATCCAGAAGGCGATCTTACCCGCCTTCTCGGAACCGACCGCGCCGGGAGATTGCGGGAGATTCGTTACCGGCCCGTTGCGCTTCTCAAGGAAGTTCGTCGCGAACTCGCTGACCTGCAAAGTCGAGGATCGATTTCGGATACGAAGCTCTGGATGCTGGATGCGCAAGTCAATGAACTCGAAAAGTGTGTGGGCGGGTGCGAACGCATTGCGTCCACACCCATTCCGTTTGCCTACAACGTGTTGCTGCATCGTACCGTCTACACCTACTGCGTTTTGCTGCCGTTTGGCCTTGTCGACTCGACAGAATTTTTCACGCCACTACTTTGCGTCTTCATTTCTTACACGCTGATCGCTCTCGAGGCGATCGCCAGCGAAGTTGCCGAGCCGTTCAGCGTTGCACCGAACGCGCTCGCCCTCGATGTCATGACCCGCAACATCGAGCGGTCGGTTCTCGAGCTATGTGGGTGTGAACTGCCCGAAGAGATCGTACCGGTGCGTCTATATCAATTCACGTGAATCTGCTCCAAAGCGCCCCGAATGACGCCAGAGGTCGCGCAAAGCTGCCCGGCCAGAGCAAAAGGCCGAAATCCTACCAGTCACGCGTAACAGGTTGGCGTGACATCCGAAGTCATCCACATCGACTCAGCGGAACTGGCAATCGACCATCTGCGAGCTACGCTGGCATCGAGAGACGAGCGCATGGCGCAAGCCCTGCATGCGAGCCTCCCGATTCGCATTGCCGTCGATCACGAGATGGTCAGCAGCGGGTTTGTCGTGCGCGAAAACAGCGAGATCGCTTTCTTTCCTCCCGTCACGGGCGGCTGACGAAGTGACAGACCGCCTTCGTTAGCGGGCACAAACGGCCGCCAGCTTGCCGATCGTGATCACCGCCTGCTCGATTTCGCTCGTCCACGGGCTGCTGTAGTTGAGGCGGATAAAGTTTCTATAAGTCGCATCGGACACTGAAAACATATACCCCGGTCCAATTGTGATGCCCTCATCGAGCGCGAGATTGTAGAGGCGCATTCCGTCGACCTTGGGCGGCAGTTCGATCCACAGCACATATCCGCCTGCGGGATTCGACATCCGCGTACCTTCGGGAAAGAAACGCGACACAACGACCTTCATCAGATTGGCCTGCTGTGCGTACGCCTTTCGGACCCTGCGCAGGTGATGTTCGTAGCCATCGCGTTCGAGGTATTCCGCGATCGCCTGCTGAGGTATCGTCGGCGACGTCAACGTATTCAGGAATTTGAGCTTTTCGACCTGATCGCGATAGCGCCCGGGCAAAGCCCAGCCAATCCGGTAGGCAGCCGTCAGGCTCTTCGAAAACGACGAGCAATGCAGCACCAGGCCCTTCGTATCGTAGGCCTTCAGTGTGCTCGGGTGCGAGTTGCCAAAATACAGTTCGTTGTAGACACCGTTTTCGATGACAGGGATATCCCGCTTCGTCGCGAACTCGACGAGTTCGCGCTTGCGCTCGTCAGGCATTTGAAATCCCAGCGGATTCTGGAAGTTCGGCATGACCATGCATGCAGCGATAGTCTGTGAGTCGGCAATCGCAGCCAGCGCGTCGATATCGATGCCATATTCGGGGTGCGTCGACACCTCGATCGCCTTCATGCCCAATCGCTCAATTGCGTGAAGCATCGCGTAGAACGTCGGCGATTCGACAGCGATCACATCCCCGGGCTTCGCGACAGCCTGAAGGCAGAGATTGATCGCTTCTGTCGCGCCGACCGTAATGATGACTTCGTTCGGATCGACCGCCATGCCATTCTCGAGGTAACGACGCGCAATCTGGCGCACGAGATTCGGATTGCCGGGTGGCAAGGCGTCCGTTACGCCCCATCTGGACTTGCCGCGCCCGATGTCGTACGCGTAACGGTTGATTCGTTCGAATGGAAACAGACTGGGGTCCGGGTACGGTGAACCAAGCGGCAACGCGTCGTCTACGCCAATCGAGCGCAGCGTGGAAAGTACCAGCCGGCTGACATCTACCGGCGACGAGATCGGAATGGGTCTCGACGGGCGCAGATCGAGCGCTTTCCCTTCTTCGTCACCGCCCCGGAAGTTGGCGAAGTAGCCCGACTGCGGCCGGCTCGTCAGCAATCCACGGCTTTCGAGCAACAAATACGCCCGAATCACGGTTGAGATGCTGATCCGGTGCTGTTGACTCGTCTGACGTACCGAAGGCAAGCGCTCCCCGTGACGGTAAACACCCTGACGGATCAGCCGCTCGATGTCGTCTGCGAGTTTCTCGTAAATATTCATTAGACGTGTCCCTGACACTGTACTGGTCGGACGGGCAGCACAGCCCAACCGTCCCGCGAACGGCCACCGGCTTGGCTTTTGCCGGTATCGAGATCCTAGCAAAACTGTACTGATTCACCGCCCCCTGATTTGTGCCCACTGCGATGGACCGGGCCGCCTTACGCTTTGCCTCATCGTGCATCGTTTCAGCTCTCAACAGTAGCGCGGGCCGATGCGTAACTATCGGAGGCACGTCATGTACGGATCAACATTGAAGGAAAGAGCCAACGCATACCGGCAATCACATGCCCAAATGCGCGCGTTGACATACCTCGCCTTTGATCTGCACGAAGCCTCGTGCGTATCCAGTCACATGCCTGTTGCCATCTCAACACGCGACCAGGGCAAGGGCCGTACCGGCCATGCGTGGCTCGAACGGCGCAACCCGTCGAAGTTCGAACTGCGCGCAACCGGTGCGAAGGCGGGGTGGGCGCCATGAACCTGCTGGAGACCATGCGCATTTATGTCAGAGTGGTTGAACGTGGCAGCATTTCGGGCGCGGCACGAGACCTCAATATTGGCCAACCCGCGGTCAGCGAGCGCATCGAGCGGCTCGAAAAGTATCTGGGCTGCCGCCTGCTGCTGCGCAGCGCACGCGCGTTCAACTGCACGCCTGAAGGTATGGCCTTCTACGAGCGCAGCAAGAAGATCCTGTGCGCCGTGGAACAGGCCATCGCAGAAGTCTCAAACAACGGGCAGGATCTCAGAGGAACCATACGTATTGCAGCGCCCCACTGCTTTGGCGAGACCGTCGTGCCGGAGGCGTTGAAGGTCATCCGGGCAACCTATCCCCAACTGGATCTGGATCTCGTCCTGAACGACAGGGTTGTCGATCTCGTGACGGAAGGTGTCGACATCTCGTTTCGCCTCGGACCACTTGGAGAAGGCGCATTCATTGCCTGTAAGCTCGGCCAGATTGATCGCGCGCTCGTAGCTGCACCCGAATACCTGGAACAACATGGCCAGATCTGTACGCCGTCCGACCTGACGAACCATCCGTTCATTCGGGTGCAGAGCATGTTCGGCGCGGATCAGTTGCCGCTTAAACATGTAGACAGCGTCGTGGAGAGTGCTCCGATTCAATCGGCAGTCAGGACAAGCCATTGGCGGCCTATGTACGAAATGATAACGGCTGGCGTCGGTATCGGCGTTATCGAGGAGCCCGCGTGCGCCGCCGCACTCGCGGATCGCACGTTGATACGGATTCTGCCGGAATTCAATGTGCCTCCGTTTGATCTGCACATCCTGTTTCAGGCACAACGGCCGATCCCTTCCAGGGTACGGATGATCGTAGCGCTGCTGAAAAAATGCACGCCCAATATTCTCGGTCGGGTGAGCGCCAACGCTGGTGAAACGGCACGTCGAATTGAAGCACTGCTCGATGAGAGCTAGATCCCGACGCGCACAAACGTGACACGTCGAAATGCTGATGGCAATCACTATCGCAGGCAGACCGGCTTGATTATCGGGCAATTGCCCAAGCCATCAACCCCGCCACTTCCCGATTGTTGATATCGGAAGAAGCAAGCAACCAGACATCTGCCCGTCCGGCGCGAATGGGCAGTTCTTACGCTCGCCTGATGTGCTTGACAGCTGTGCACGCTTCGCCTTTGATGAATGAACAGCCGACACGGTCGGCTGATCAGGCAGAGACCCGGCCATGACAACGCCCATCCATACAGCACTGTTGGAAACCGCCATCGACGCCCTTGAGCGTGCCGAGCGATTGCATCGTCAGTTCTTCCGGCTAGCGGGCCAGCCATCCAGGACACCTGTATGGGAACCGCCTATTGAAGTATTCGAACACGATGGCCAGTTGGCCATCGTGGTTGCATTGCCCGGCGTGCGTCCCGATCAAGTGAACCTGACTCTCGAAGGTGGAACGCTGATAGTCGTTGCCGAAAGGAATCTGCCGCAGGGGTTTGCGGTGGGTGCGGTTCATTGCATGGAAATTCCTTATGGACGCTTCGAGCGGCACATCCGCCTTCCGGCCGGGCATTTTCGACTCGCACGGCGCAATGCCGAACATGGTTGCCTTTTGCTGGAACTCGAGCGGCTCGGCTAACTCGCCGCGAATCAAGGAACGAAGATGAGCATGGACAGCGAAAGCGAGGCTCCCGAATCCAGTTCGGCGAGCCTTGAAACGGCCCTCGAGCCGGCCCTTCCCCAAGACACCCTGATCCTGCTTCCCGTCCGGAACACCGTGCTGTTTCCAGGCATGGTGCTAACGTTGACGGCGGGACGCGGGCAAAGCAAGGAAGACGTTCAGGCAGCCATCAAGCGCCAGCAGCCCTTGGGCGTCGTGCTGCAACGTGATCCGCACATGCAGGACCCGCCCTTCGAGGGCCTGAACACAATCGGCACTGTGGCGAACGTATTGCGCTATGTCACGAGTCCGGACGACGGCGCGCATCACCTGATCTGCCAGGGTGTCGAACGCTTCCGCCTGATCGCGCCAGTCACCGGACCCGACTACCGGGCGGCCCGCGTGGAGTTCCTGCCCGACAAGGAAACCGATGATCCCGCCGTCGCCGCGCGAGCGCTGGTGCTCAAGGAGCGCGCGGGCGAAATGATCGGCCTGCTGCCCAATGCCGGCGGCGAACTGGTAAAGGCGCTGGATGCGATCAATTCACCCGGGTTGCTGGCCGACACGCTGGCGGGCCTGATCGAGATCCCGCTCGAAACCAGGCAGGCGATTCTGGAAACCCTCGAATTATGCAAGCGCCTCGACAAGGTGCTTGACGCGGTCGCCGGACGTATCGAAGTCCTTCGTCTGTCGCGCGAGATCGGTGATCAGACGCGTAGCCGCATCGACAAGCGCCAGCGCGAGATGATGCTTCGCGAGCAATTGAGGACCATCCAACACGAGTTGGGCGATGACGCGGAAGGCCAGGAGGAAGCGCGCAAGCTGGCCGGGGCGATTACAGCTGCCAGCATGCCGCCCGATGTCGAGACCCATGCCCGTAGGGAACTCGCGCGGCTGGAACGGATGCCGGAGGCTTCGTCCGAATACTCGATCAGTGTGAGCTACCTGGAATGGCTGACCGAACTGCCCTGGCAGCTTCCACCCGAAGCACCCATCGACATCGCACAGGCGCGGCACATCCTGGATGATGCGCATTTTGGCCTCGACAAAGTCAAGCGCCGCATTCTCGAATACCTGGGTGTCAGAAAGCTCAACCCGCACGGCAAGGCGCCTATTCTGTGCTTTCTGGGGCCACCGGGCGTGGGGAAGACCTCGCTTGGCCAGAGCATCGCCCGGGCGCTGGAACGGCCCTTCGTGCGCGTGAGTCTCGGTGGGGTGCACGATGAGGCGGAAATTCGCGGCCATCGGCGCACCTATATCGGCGCGATGCCGGGCAATATCATCCAGGCCATCCGCAAGGCGGGCGCGCGCAATTGCGTGATGCTGCTGGACGAACTCGACAAGCTCGGGCAAGGCGCGCATGGCGACCCTGCCGCAGCCATGCTCGAGGTGCTGGACCCCGAACAGAATGCCTCTTTCAGGGACAACTACCTGGGCGTGCCGTTCGATCTGTCCGCCGTCGTGTTCGTTGCCACCGCCAACCAGCCGGAGGGCATTCCCGGCCCGTTGAAGGACCGCATGGAGGTGCTGGATCTGCCGGGATACACGGAGGCCGAGAAGTTCGAAATCGCACGGCGCTTCCTGGTTCCGCGTCAGCTCGAAGCCTGTGGCCTCACGCCGGCGCAATGTGATCTGAGCGACGAGGCTTTGCGGTCCATCATTCGCGATTACACTCGCGAAGCGGGCGTGCGCAGCCTGGAGCGGCAAATTGGCGCTGTATTCCGGCATGTCGCATTACGCGTGGCGGAAGACGCAGCCACCCGCGCAAAGATCGAACCCGACGATCTGTCGTCGATACTGGGACATCACCGCTTCGAGAACGAGGTGGCGATGCGCACCAGCATGCCGGGCGTGGTAACAGGACTGGCGTGGACACCCGTTGGCGGCGATCTGCTCTTCATTGAAGCGAGCAGTACGCCAGGCGGAGGCAGGCTGGTCCTGACCGGTCAATTGGGCGATGTAATGAAGGAAAGCGCACAAGCCGCGCTGACGTTGGTCAAATCGCGTTGCGACGCGCTTCATATCGACTGCGCAGGCTTCGAAAAGCGTGACATTCATGTTCACGTGCCGGCCGGTGCGGTGCCCAAGGATGGCCCCAGTGCCGGCGTGGCAATATTCATTGCGATCGCATCGCTGCTGATGGGACAGGCCGTGCGCAGCGACTGCGCCGTGACGGGCGAGATCAGCCTGAGGGGCGTCGTGTTGCCCGTCGGTGGGATCAAGGAAAAGGTTCTGGCCGCCTTGCGCGGAGGCATCAAAACGGTTCTGCTACCCGCACGCAACGCCGCGGACATCGAGGACATTCCCGCCGATGCACGCAGTCAATTGCGCTTCGTGCTGCTAGAGAATGTCGATGACGCCGTGCGCGAGATCATTGAGACCCGACCGGTCCCCTGACGTCTACCGCTCACGGTGAAGGTTACTCATCTTGAGGATCTCCTTTGAGAGTCCCGATGTTCAATGAATCATCGGCACGTGGTTCATTGAACATCGACGCAGCAACAGGCACGCTCGCGACATCGTCGCCCGTTTCAGGGTGGCGGTCAGCAAGCGCTTCGAGCATCGTCGCCGATGGAATAAAGAAGAGACCGCCCGTCATCGCGTGACTGTAGTCGAGCAGACGGTCGTAGTTGCCGGGTGGACGTCCTACGAACATGTTTTCCAGCATCTGCTCGATGGGCGCCGGCGAGCGCGCATAGCCGATAAAGTACGTCCCGAACTCGCCGGCACCGGGCCGGCCGAACGCCATGTTGTGTCGCAGGATCTTCACCTCCTTGCCGTTCTCGTCGAGCGTGGTGAGGGAACTGTGCGAACAGGACGGCTTCACTGATGGATCGAGTTCAACATCCGAAAGCTTCTTGCGGCCAATGATGCGCTCCTGATCCTCGACGGAGAGCGCGTTCCAGCCCGCCATATCATGCAGGTACTTCTGCACGATCACGAAACTGCCGCCTTCGAACGAAGCGTCTTCATCGCCTATCGTCGTGAAGTCGACGGTTTCACGGCCACGCGGGTTCTCGGTGCCATCGACAAAGCCGACGATGTCGCGCAGGTCGAAATACCTGAAGCCATGTACCTCGTCGACGACCTTGACGGCAGCGCCGAGTGCGTCGAGCAATAACGTGGCAAGTTCAAAGCAAAGGTCCATGTGATCCGCGCGAATATGCAACAGGATGTCGCCGGGCGTGGCCACCGCGTGACGATTGCCCGCAATAATCTCGCGAAACGGATGGAGGCTGGCGGGACGCGGCGCACCGAATAGCACGTCCCATGCATCCGAACCGAAGCCGCATACACAAGACAGATCACCCGTCGGCACGCGTGTGCCGACCGAGCGTACCAGGGCAGCAATGTCCCCGCACCAACTGCGGACCGCGTCCGCTGCTTCCCGGCCAGCAGAAAGCGTCGCGGTTATGAAGATCGCGCTGCGGGTAATGGGGTGACAAACGGCTTGCGGTTCGGTGGCGTTTTTTGACATCGCATTCAATATTGTTAGGTATCCGTATTTCGCTTCGCGACCGTTTTTTCCCTGCTTTGGAAAGCCGCATCTTTCTAAGGAGAAAGCAGCGCTATCCTCGCACGGCATATCACCGAACATATCTGCATCGACATGTTCCGAACAGCCTTCCTCATCCGATATTTAACATCGGGTGATCTCTGCAAACGCCGACGCGCACGGGGCGGATAGCGCCAGGTCTCGGACCGCCTTTCTGTTGATACTTCATATCGGGTTCGGCCCCTTTTGATTCTCCCGCCACGTCGCTATGATCGATGTAACCAACTTGTCCCCCATTTGTCGGCCAAAGGCGGAAGATGAAAGACCCCGTGCCATGAACCTGCTGGAAGCGATGCGCATTTACGTCAGGGTCGTCGAGCGCGGAAGCATCTCCCGAGCGGCCAGGGACCTCAATATTGGACAGCCAGCGGCGAGCGAGCGCATCGAGCGACTCGAGAGATTTCTCGGCTGTCGCCTGTTGCTCCGGAGTGCAAGAGCTTTCAGTTGCACGCCCGAGGGTCTGGATTTCTATGAGCGCAGTAAAAAAATCCTGCACGACGTAGAGCAGGCTATTGCCGAAGTTTCTAACGACCAGCAGGCCCTCAACGGAACAATTCGCGTGGCAGCACCTCACTGCTTCGGCGAGACAATTGTGCCCGAGGCATTGAAGCTCGTTCGCGCCGCCTATCCTCAACTTAAGCTGGACCTGGTCCTGAACGACCGGATAGTCGACCTCGTCACTGAGGGAGTGGACGTTTCGTTTCGTCTGGGACAGCTCAGACACGGCGCGTTCATAGCGTGCGAACTTGGTAGCGTAGGCCGGATGCTCGTTGCCTCGCCCAGCTATCTTGCGCAACACGGGCCAATTCGCAAGCCGACTGATCTGGTAAAACACCCGTTCATTCGGGTTCAGAGCATGTTCAATTCGGAACAGTTACCCCTTACGCAAGTACAAAGCGTCGTGGAAAGCGTCCCGATTCGCACAGCGATCAAGACCAGCCACTGGCGGCCAATGTACGAAATGATCGTTTCAGGCGTGGGTATTGGCGTGGTGGAAGAACCAGCTTGCGTCGACGCGCTCGTAGAAGGTCGGCTGGTTCGCATATTGCCGGACTTCGATATTCCTCCTTTCGATCTGTACATCCTGACTCAAACACAGCGCCCGTTGCCGCCACGGGTACGGATGATTGTGACGAAGTTGCGAGAGCGCACCCCGGAAATTCTCCGGACCGTACGCATCGCAATCGATGGTCACCATTGCCGATATATCGAATCGTCAAAGGATATAGCGGCCGTCCAGGAAAATTCACTATCCTTGGATAATCGCTTCAACGGCGCAAGGAGCTGCCCAATGTCTCAACACTTGATCATCGCGGTCTTCGACAGTGTTGAAACCGCGGAGAAGGCAAGCCGCGATTTCAAAGAGTACGAAGACAAAGACGACGGCTTCAAGGTGGAGAGTGGTATGCTGGTCCGGAAGGACACCGCGGGCAACGTCACCATGCTCGAAAAGCACACGCGGTCACTCTGGGGCACTGTCATCGGTGCAATGACTGGAGCGCTCTTCGGAATGTTGGGCGGACCAGCAACTGCAATCCTGGGCATCACCGTCGGCACGGCGGGCGGGCTGGCTGAGCATACAATCAGAGACGTCCTCGACGACGAAACGATAGAAGCAATATCTGAGAAACTCAGACCTGACACAGTCGCGCTGATCGTGGAGGCCCAGGAAACTTCCCCGTACGAAGTCGACAACATCGTACGAGGCTATGACGGGGACGTCTTTCGAAAGGAATTTTCCTGACTGGAAGCGCAGCTTCCGCTTGAGGCGAGGAAGGACATGAGCCAAAACATCAGTGAAGACATGGTTCGCACGACAATTGAAGCGTTCTACCGGGCGTTTGCCGCGAAAGACGTCGCGTTGCTGCGACAGGTCGTCACGCCGGATTGGCAATACATTCCGGAATCACCGGGCGCGAAGCCGGGAGCCGATCAGATGGCAGACGCATTCGCGCGAATGGCCATTGCGCTTCCTGACATGGAAATTACCATTCTCGATCTATTGACTCATGGTGACCGAGTTGGTGTTCGCGCGGAAGTCACTGGTACCCAATCCGGCGAGTTGCTTGGCATCGCGCCGAGTGCCGTCCAGATCAAATTTGCCATTCATTCTTTCCATGAGTTGCGCGGACCTTTGATTGCGAAAACATGGCATCTCGAAGACTGGTTTTCGGTTTTTCGCCAGATTGGGCAGCTACCCAGAAATCTCGATCATCATCCGATCTGATACGTCATCCTTCGCTAACTACCCGGCGCCCACGCACGCCGGACAAAAATGCCGTGATGCGCCAGCCGCACGCTTGCGACTTGCCTTAAGTCGGTCAAACACGATCTCATGCGCCGAGTTCCTGGAACGCATGACCATTGTTTTTCAGGTCGGCCAGAATACCCGGCGCGAGTTCGCTCTCCCACACATGCCCCTCAAATTGCCACTCTTGTGGATTCGCGAGATCAGCCAGCCCTGCTCCATTGCGTACATAAAGTCCAAGCGTTGGCTTCTCGAGATTGATGTAGAAATCAAATTCTTGCATGTTTGAAAACTCCATCGGGTCGATCGTCAAGCAGCCAGCCTGACTAATGATGCATCGCCGCAACAATCAGAAGATGAAAGGGCAAAACCAGCAGTGCTGTGCCGGCTACACCTAGCAGCCATAGTGCGATGAACCATAGCATGCGCTTACCAAACGTAGCGTCGGGACCATCGTCTACTTTCAACATAGAATCCTCCCGTCACTGATGATCATGCATAGCATAGGTCATCATTCTGGTGTGTCACTTCCGATTGCAGATATCGGAGAACAAATAAGCCCGGCATTGTCTCTGTATAGGTGCCTACCGATGGATTCAAGCACCTCTTTCCCCGGCGGTTTTCTAATCACGGTCCGACCGGAGCGCAACACCTATGGCGCGTGGATCGCGCGTTTAAATATTAGCAGTAGTGGCCAGACGGTTCTCGAGGCCCGTCCTCAAACGATTCAACCCGAATAGACAACCGAGGACGAGGCAATCCGGGATGCGATCGAGTGGGGACGTCGATACATCGACCGCGAATTCGGGCAGCAGCAACCTCGATCATGGGTGGTGGTCCGCTCGCGCACTGAGCAGTGGTTCCAGGGAGTCGAAGACAGAAAGGACCACTGATGCGGCCATCGCGTGACGACGCGGCGCTCATTTCGCGGACAGGGCCACGACGGCACTCGCCAACGCTTATTTGCCTGTGTCTCGCATCTCTTGCTCTTCCACCGTCAAGACAGCCTCCGGGACGGCCTCGAGCCGCCCAAGCGGTATCGGCTCGCCGCTCTCATCAGAAATGCCGTATGTTCCATCCTCAATTTTCTGCAGCGCGCGTTCTATGTCACTAATCCGTTGATCGTTCGCGTTACGCAATCCTTGGTTGATCTCTTTCTGGGCCATTGCCTGAGCCGCGTCCTCGAACTCCTCGGCTTCGCTGCCGTGCTGCTCTTGATCTGAAACTTCGTTTGCGATCGTACTCTCCTCTCTGCCCAGCAACGTCGCCCGTAACGCAACCAGGCGGCTCTGCTGCCGTGCAAGAAATTCTTTGCTTAGTGTCACTTTCTGAGCCGACATAACACCCTCCTGCATCGTTCGGGACGTAATACGTACGACCTGGATGGATGGGCATCCATGCGACAATAATGAACGCAGGCACATCAGTGCGCAAGATGGCCAGGATCCGTACTTCGTCGGAGCGCCTCCTGAATTTTGCGTCCACGCATATCATATGCGCGCAAATGCCTCGAACGGGCAACGCCGATCGCGGCGCAGATGCAACGTGCGGCGATTCTGGTGTTCGGTGCGCAGAAACGCCCAAGATGGTTCGCGTGTTCGAACTGATGCGCGCCATGACGATTCGTATCGCGCGTGGAGAGTGGCCGAACCCGGAAATCCATCGGCTGACAACGAACGGGCCGCCCTAACTGATCGCCGAACTTCCCTGGCGACCCAACTGAGACATTCAAATACTGGCATCAGGCGGCGGGACTCAAACCTGCAGCAGCCGGTTACGCCCTAGCAGCGCTTCTTTGTATCGCCACGCACTTGATTTCGGCCAGTAAGCCGGGATGTGCAAGCTCCGATACCCCGATCGCCGTCCAGGCACACTTTCCACGCGGAAAAACGCGGTTCTTCACCTCGCGGAAGACCGACATGTGTACGCTCATTTGTACGTGGTAAGTCGTCATCTCGACGACGTCCTCAAACGTACAGCCTGCCGCATCGAGAAGTGTCTTTAGATTCTCCCAGCACGCGAGGAACTGTGCTTCAGGGTCGTGGATGACTTCAAGCTCACGCGTACGCCCTACTTGCCCGGCGCAAAAGACAGTTGTTCCTACCCTGACGGCTGGCGCATAGCCTGCGCGTTCTACGATCTGCTCCATTCCATTGGGGACAATGATTTCTCGGTCAGTCATGCAAGGTTTCCTTCGTCATACTGAGGGGCAACTGGGTGTGCAAATCAACACAACTATACGCGCGACCGCGTCTAATCCGCGCTAAAGCGGTCATCCGTCGCATCCGACTGAATGTCTTCGATTGGCCGATAGGGTGAGGCCGCCAACGGCCGCTTATTGGCACTCCGGTTAGCAAAAATCTGGATCTGGCTGACTGAAAGGTCGGAGAGAGTTATCTGACGGGAGCCATTCAACGTCGAAAAGCGTGGCCACGTCACCCTCTCCCGCTTCATCGATCGTTTTACCAACGGGCAGGTTGTTCATGCGTTGCGACGCCACGAAGTCCCGCAACCGAATCCGGCGCGGCTACGACGGCAGCTTCGCCGCAAGTACATCGATGTTCATGATTTCCGGCGGTTTGGCGAAGAGATCGGACGCCTTCGCCATCAGTGCCTCGGCTACTTTGCCCGAGAGGTGCGCCTGACGGCCGGCGTCGTCGGGGAACGCATCGAAGATGCCGTACACCGACGGCGCGATTTTCAGCCCGAACCACGCAATCGTCGCGGGTTCCTGCTCGACGAGCGGCAGTCCGCCCATCAGGAAGCTTTCGACTTCCTGCTCCTTGCCCGGCTTCGCTTCGAGCCTGACGAACAACGCTGTCCTGACCATGCCTGCCTCCTTGTTGGTGCCGCTTGCGGGTATCGCCCCCTATGATCTCCAAAACGCGGCGGCACGGTCGGCATCGTCGATGTACCAGGTGCCCTGGCCGATTACCGCGCCGTCCCACAACGAGGAACCGAAGCGGCGCTGTACCATGTTCTCGCTTGCGTTCCCCACAATATCACGCAGCATGCCGCCGCCCGCGCATAGTGCTAAACAGCTTGATCATTTCTCGATTGAATGCGGGGATATCGTCGGGGCTGCGGCTCGTGACCAGGTTTTGGTCGACGACGACCTCCTGATCCACCCAGTCCGCTCCCGCATTCTTAAGGTCGGTTTTGAGCGATGGCCACGAGGTCATGCGCCGGCCGTGCGCCGCGCCGGCCTCAATGACGGTCCACGGACCGTGGCAGATCGATGCCACTGGCTTGCCGTCATCGAAAAAAGCCTTTGCGAAGGCCACCGCTTTCGGCTCCGTCCGAAGCACATCCGGGTTCAAGACGCCGCCCGGCAGCAGGAGCGCGTCGAAATCTTGCGGCTTGGCGCGGTCGAGGGCGACGTCGACAGGGAACTCGTCTCCCCATTTCGTGAAGTTCCAGGCGCGCACGTGCTCATTTCTGGGCGAGACGATGCGCGTCTCGGCTCCGGCTTCGTCGAGCGCCTTACGAGGCTCGACCATTTCGACTTGCTCAAATCCCTCCTCGATCAGGATCGCGATCTTCAGTCCCTTCAGAGTTTCATTCGTCATGTTTCGATCTCCAATGATGAGCTTCGATTCGAAATACGCTTCGTCTGCGACAACCGCCTGGCCCGCACTCCGGAAGTGGCCGCGCTGTAGAAGCCAGTCGACTGGATGTCGATCCGCATGGTGATGGTCGCCGATCTTCTCCTTCGTCTGCTCCTTGTCACTGCTGAACGCAGCACCGAGCCGCTTAACGCGGCCCCGGCCGATGCGCGCGTAAAGGATCGTGAGGAAGATGTCAGCGAGCGTGAAGTGGGAGGCGCAATCGAGCGCCCCGTAACGACTTCCGGCTCTATGCGGCTTTCTTCACGCTGCCGTGCGGATCGATGACGAACTTCTTCGGC